>JAJZKX010000158.1 GCA_021850745.1 Thermoplasmata archaeon | reverse complement strand
AGGACAAACTCAGGATTATCCAGGAAGAGAAGGTTTGGGGAATCTGCTTAAAATAGGATTCCTATGGATTAGCCATCTCTAACAATAAATTCAGGTTTCATTGAATTAGCTGTTTCTGGGTGACTTCTATGCATATGATTGTACAGAAGAATTGTCATCTTGCCCTAACCTGCAGATTCCTCACCCTTGGTTCAAGGAGAGTCCAAAGCCAGTCCACAAATTCCCTCATGTTCTTTGTCTGGATATACACAAAGCCCGGACCTGTGATCTGTGTCACAAACCCTTCACCGCTCAGGATAGTCTCTTTTAGGCCGCCAAATTTTGTTACGCGATATCTGCATGTCTCTGAGAACCCAACCAGATGGTAATTATCAACCACGAGCATTTCGCCAGCCTTCAGTTCATGCACATCTATTGCTCCGAAGGTATTGATGAAAAGGTCTCCGTTTCCTTTTACCTTCAGCATAAATAATCCCTGTCCGAACAGCCCTTTTGCAAAGCCTTCCCATTTCACATCAAGGTCAAGGTCCCCTGTGGAGGCAACATAAGCGCTCTTCTGAATAATCATTCCGGCGGATGGGGTTACCTGCAATTTTTCAATATCCCCCACTGGTGCAGATACAAAGGCAACATTTCCTGGCCCAATGAAGTGATTGACAAAAAAAGACTGTCCACCTATGATTGCTATGCCTATTGTGTGCAGGAGACTTCGTTCCCTCATTGTGGTTTTAACTTCTATGGTTGGATCCATATATGTCATCGAACCCGCTTCGGCAGTTATTTTTTCTCCCTGGTCAAGCTCCACCGTGAGAAGTGAGTAACTTGGCTTATACTTAATCTCAAATTTCATGGCCAAATATTAGAATTCAGAAATAACGATGTGATTCCTTATCTCTGAGGGAATTCCAGACAATTTCCAGGTTCATGATATATTTTATTTGCTGCCAGTTTGTCGGGCAGTACTTTACCATAAACCTGGCGTCCCTCTACTTTTCCACCCCATACACCTTAACACTCTGGTTTTAACCTAATGTGGTAATTTTAAAGTGAAACTCTGGCCCCTTCTTTTCCCTAAGCAATTGGGAGAGTCATAGAACATACAAATCATTTTATTGCCACGAAAAATGTCAGCAGTGAGTCAGATGAAGTGGGTAACTAGAGAAAAAGCCAAGGTTGATAGAATTGCATGCCCCTGGGTAATCTCAAGATTTGTGGATAAAGATCCTGTATTTCTTTTTGTGCCGAAAGAAAAAGTTCTTGACGTGGCAAGTAAAGAAGATGCCATACCCTTTGATACGCCCGGGGCTGAATTGTTCCATTATGAAGAAAATGGAAAAGAATACGTGAGCTTCGATGCCGTAATACGGAAGTACAATCTCAAAGATGCAGCTCTTCTTGAATTTGCCAGGATTGTAAGGGGAGCTGATGCAAACATGCCAGATGCCCCGCCTGAGTCTGCTGGTCTTGAAGCTGCTGCCCTTGGATTCAGGGAAATTGCAAAGGATGACCATGAGAATATGAAGCTACAGTTCCCTTTTTACGATGCAATGTATGCTTATGTAAAAGGGAAAATTGAGGGAAATGCCAAGCTCGAACATGCCAGGAAATGAATTCCTGTTAACTCATAGAGGAAAAGATACAGTTGTTGAATTTTAAGGTTGGAAGGGAACTCCCAGCTGAGAAGGAGTGCGAGTTCGATCATGCAGATGTTGACCAGGCCACGGGCAGGGTCTTCGTGGCCCATACCAGCTCTGGGACTGTTGAAGTGCTGGATGGCAATGAAGACAGATGGATAAAAACCATACCCGATTGTTCTGGCGGAAGTGGCGTAGTGTTCGATCCAAACACGAAAAAAGTCTTTGCTGCCTCAAGAACTGACGGCCATATCCTTGTCATAGACCCTGTTACCCTGAAAGTAGAGAAGAAATTCAAAACCGGAAAGAAGCCCAATGGTTTAGCAGTTGACAGCGTAAGGGAGATCCTCATGACTGCTGATGTCGGTGACAATTACGCAAGATTCCACAGCCAGAAGACAGGTGAAATTATTGCCTCTCTTGAACTCAGTGGAAGACCTAGATGGAGCACCTATAGGAAAGAAAGCGATGAGTTTGTTGTCAATATTATGGATCCGCCCGGTGTTGAGTTCATTTCCGCGAAGGACTTCAAAAGAACTAGATTCTTCAGCGTTGATCAGAAAGGGCCCCATGGACTTGCCATTGCTGGAAATACCGCTTTAGTTGCATGTGACGACGCCGTACTTGTTTCTATAGACCTAATGGAAATGAAAATTGGCCCAAAGGCTAAATTGAAAGGGCCACCTGATGTACTCTGGTATAACAGGAAACAAGACCTCGTATATTGCAGCATTGGCGAACCTGGGCTAGTGCAGGTCTACAATGGAAAAACTCTTGAAGTTGTTCAAGAGGTCAAAACAGAATATGGAAGCCATACACTGACCTTTGATGAAAAATTGCAGAAGTTGTACACATTCCTGCCTGATAGCCATTCCGTTGGAATCTACCAGTCTTGACTTAATTTTAGTACAATAAAAGTTGCAATCTATCAATTAATTTGCCATCTTGTGGGCGTGGAGAAGATTGTTGTAAAGTTCTCCCACTTGTTCCTGGCATACTTTCTAATGCAGGCGAATACGAGTATTGCAATAAAAATATAACGCCCAAATGGCAGATTATTCACAAATGTTCAATTCTTTAAAGAGAGGGCCCTCCCAATAAAGTCATACTTTCAGCACTTCCAAAATATTTAGGATACTGGTTTGCTATATCATTTCCTGAAGTCCTGAAGGAATATCCTCCATATGCCCAGACAAAAGTCCTTTGGCTCCTGTTTTTCTTATTATTGGACTCAAAGCTTCTGCAGTGGAACGTGCCTTGCTGCCATTTTCGTCAGGCCAAATACCACCCGGATAAAAATTCAGTTTACCATCGATTCCATAGGCTGAGTCGCCAACCATCAAGTAATCCCCGAAAGTCAGAGCAAATTCATGCCGGCCAGGAATAATGTGGGCTTTTATTCCAAGAGGCAGTTTTGTAGATTCACCATACTGCTGACCGTGTTTCATATTGTATAGATCTATGAACATGTTGGTAATGGCCTCGTCCTCGTCAGCCTCTTTTATGCTTGGAATAAACAAAGGAATATTCCATTGTCTTGAAATTAGGGGGCTTCCGCGCAAATGTGGGTAATTGGTCATTATAACTGCTTCAGGTTCACCGAGCACTTTGACCATTTGTAGAAGTTTTGGCATTGCAAGAGGATCGATTAAAACAGCTTTATCATCCTTCAAAAGTAAATGTGAGTACATCAATATGCCAGATTCTCCATCGATGGTCCCCCATCTGAATATGTTCTTAGAAATGGGTTCAAACATGAAGTACCTACTTATCGACATAATATAACGATTTGCAATTTTTGGGAAAGGGGGTTATGCATTATATGTACGAGTATATCAGTACAGAGGTCTGATGATAACTGTTCATAGAATTATTATCTGATTTTTTGGAAGCGGTATATGAAATTTTTCCAATATATGAAAAACAAATGTTCTACCATATTTATTTCTGCAGGCAGAACGCTTTTTTCTATTTCATTGAACTTAAGCACTTTTAATATATTCCCGGAGTATAAACCGATTAATTGCGAGGGTAACAAAGCCTGGCCAACTGTGCAGGACTTAAGATCCGACTTACTCCTGGAAGCAATTCTGACTGATTTGTCCAAGGATTATTACACCACAATGATTTATCGAAACGAGGCAGAAATTTATTCAAAAATTCCTAAGTTGAAAACATGACTGTATCTTGTACCGAATGATTGACACGGCAATGTTGCCCTTACTTTGTATGTAAATCTCTATTACAATTAAAATACTCATATTTCTTTAAATATTCAATATGTATTAGTCATAAAACTATGGAAAGAGACATACTAAGAAAACTTAGGGAGAAAGTCCTCGATCGTGGTCCAGTCAGATGCCTTCCTGATAAGACACTTCAAGAGACCTTCATACTTAACACCTGGGGAACGAATGCAATAGAGGGTAATACTCTGACTTTAGATGAAGTGACGACTGTAATTGAAAAGGGCATGACTGTGTCAAACAGGCCGGTGAGGGACCTCCTTGAGACCATTCAACATCAATCAGCCCTTATTGAAGTGGCGAAAGGAACAGTTTCAGATGTGAACATGCAAAGTGCATTGACCTTGCATCATATGATTTTCAGCGGAATCCTTATTGATGCAGGAAAATGGCGGACAGTCAATGTAAGAATAACCGGTTCAAAACATACCCCTCCAAGGGTGGAAAAACTCCTTTCTCTACTCAGTGGGTGGGAAGATGACTACACTGCCATGGAAATGAACAGGATGGATGTGTTTTCTCAGGCGGCTGAAATGCATTATGGTTTTGAGTCTATACACCCGTTTTCAGATGGAAATGGGAGAGTTGGAAGATTGTTGCTCAATATACACTTCCTCAACCATAACTGGCCATTCGTCAACATTCTTCCTCAACATAGAAGAGATTACCTCAACGCACTTGAGAGTTCGGGATCTAAAGGTACAACTGAGCTAAAGGATTTCCTGGAAATAAATATGGCAAGATCAATGATCTTTCTTCTGGACAAAGTGGGTTCTGAGGAAGATACACTCCTGCCGCTGAATGAATTGAGAAAAACCTCTGGGATAGATTACTCATCGAAGTATATTGCCCTCAGAATAACACAAGGAGAGATCCCTGGAATCCGCCTGAACAAGGAGTGGAAGACCAGTGTGGCAGCAATCAACCTGTATCGCGAGGCTAAAGAGAAGAGGTGAGTGTTTTCCTTTACCTCAAATTTATTCAAAACACTGCATTCTCTATTGGAATAGAACAGTTGCACGCTTAAATGGTTAATTCTCATTTTGCCATAAATAATAATTCACAATCGATATTCAAACCATTACTTTTTGGGTTTGGACAAAATATTTAGAAATCCCAATACAAATTCCTAACTTGATTTGTAATACAGGTATATACACGTATTACAAGAAAAATTTACATCGCCAGTTAATCAGATGTTCTCCTCTATTCAATTCTCAAGACAGGACACTTTCTTGCCAATCATCGAATTTCAGCACTTTTAATATATTCCCGGAGTATAAACCGATTGATTGCGAGGGTAACAAAGCCTGGCCAACTGTGCAGGACTTAAG
>JAJZKX010000157.1 GCA_021850745.1 Thermoplasmata archaeon | reverse complement strand
TCTGGTCGCCAGACGGTTTCTGGCAACTCTGTACAAAGAGGGGGAAAGGGATGTATCCACATCGCGAATAGATATTTCAGGGGAAGTTTTCAACACGAAAGGCATCAGGATAACTGATCCCGGCTGGCTTGAGATTTATCCATATACAAGGGTGCAGGAATCATTCCATCCTCCACTGGCTGTGGGAGAAAAGGTAAAGGCTGAGAAGTGGGACATGGAGGAAGATCAGACGAAACCGCCGTGGAGGTACGATCTCGCATCCTTGATCAAGGAGATGGAGAAGCTCAACCTTGGAACAAAGTCAACAAGGCATGACATAATCGATAAACTCCAGAAAAGAGGTTTCATAGAAGGGAATCCGGTAAGACCCACAAATCTCGGCATGGGTCTAATTGAATCGGTTCTCACAGTTGATTCAAAGATATCAGAACCGGACATGACTGCGGAACTTGAGGTAGAAATGGACGGAATTGCTGAAAAGAAAATGAGCAAGGGTGAAGTCGTTAACCGTTCAAGAAAAATGCTCCACGGTGTTCTTGATGCCTTCAAGGACAGGGAAGAACTTATCAATACGACAATAAAAAGATCAATAAACATGGGTGAAGTAATAGGGAAATGCCCGGAACACAAGGATTCGGATATTGTCCTCATCAAGGACAGGATGAGCATAAGAATCACATGCACCACGGAAGGTTGCAGGAACGACTTCAGGCTGAATATAAATGGGCTGATACAACCTACGGAAAAAGCATGCCCGGAGTGCGGTCTTCCACAGATCAAGGTCATAAGGCGTGGGCAGTCCCCGGAAACAAGATGCATTGATCCGAAGTGTTCATTCAACACAGAGAGGGATAATATGGGCAAGTGCCCGTCTGATTCAGGCAACCTGGTAGTGAGGCAATCCAGGTACGGGAAAAGATTCCTGGGATGCTCAAATTATCCTGACTGCACAGTTACATACCCACTTCCCCAGATGGGAGTTATAAAGTTCACCGGTGATGTTTGCCCATACTGCAGCAGTCCAATACTGGTCTCAATGCGTAACAGGCGTGTATGGAAATTCTGTCCAAAAATGGATTGTCAGTTCAACAAGAAGAAGGATAAGGTGGCGGGCAGTGAGAAAAAACCTGCCTGAAATATTTTCAATAGGCATTTTTATCATAACATCTCTGTTTGCAATATTTGTATCTGAAATACTTGACCAGGCGCAACCAAGTGATGCCGCTCCTACGTCTTCAAGCGGTTTTCAGTACGTCATATTATATATTTTCGTTGCCATAGCCTTCACTTTTGTGGTGCTTTATCTCGCAAGGAAGAAACACATGAACATAATAAAGGGAGTTTTCATCTTTTCAATGGCATATGTTACTTTTTTCATTGCCTCGATTATAGGCCTGGTAATAGCGCAGACAGAGCTTGAATACCTGATCTTTATCTTTGCTTTACCTGCTGTAATGGTATACCTGCTTTTATTCAGGAATGAATGGTATGTGGTCAACATATCCGGGTTCATACTTTCGGCAGGAATTGCAGCAATCTGGGGAGTTATAATAGGTGTGTGGGCAGCTGTTGCTTTTCTTGCTGCTTTCGCAGTTTATGACTACATTGCTGTTTATAAAACAAAGCACATGGTAGATCTTGCAAGGGTGGCAGTGGATGAAAGTCTTCCCATGCTGTTCGTTATACCGTCTAAACGTGGCCTAAAGTATAAAGAAATGGAATTCGACAGGAGAGGGGAAGGAAAAGAATCAGGAGAAGCGGACACATTAATGATAGGATTTGGGGACATAGCCTTTCCAAGCATTCTGGTAGTTTCATCCGCTTTATACGGGTTGAGCAATTTCTATGCCTTTGCATTCCTCCCAATGGCAGGCGCCGTTGCAGGGATGATAACCCTGTATGCTTTTGCAAAGAGGCCAGCCCCCGGCCTTCCGTTCATAAACAGCGGTGCCATACTTGGATTTCTTATAGCATTCGCATTCTTCAGGTAACCAAAATATTGCTCTTTTTCAATTTGTGATGTCCAAATATCTATAGGACCTTCAACAATATTTATTTGGAATTAGTTTGAAATATTTATGGAATGGGACTATGGTCGTGTATTGATCCGTTCATTCTTGTTGAGGAGTGCCCGGTGCAATTGAGGTCGAAGCTCGTTGTATGTAATACCAGGGATATGGTGTATTAAAGTGGATTACAATGGGTGCTTTACCAACGTGGAACACGCCAAAATGAATTACGGGAACAATTGTGATATTACCCTCACCAGAATAGTTCTTTCCTTCTTGATCATATAATGTAATTGAGGGTCCCAGATTAAAATGTATCCACAAAGTTGGTAAATCATCATAATAATTTAAACTCCATGAATTGGTGGAGTAGTTTCCAATTGAAAAATTTGCATGTGTAATATGGAAAGTTGTGTATATGTAAGGAGGCGAATCCGTCAAATTGAAATATGAAATGCCAAAAAATACATTCGTGTTGAGCCCGGGTAAAATACTGAGCGGTTCCCCAGGAAGTATTTCAAATGTAGCCCTGAAACCATCACCTGTCTCATTGAAACACTCAGGGTCAGTTTTGTTATTTAAGGCAGAGGAATCGTACGAGACAGGTTTAATTTTATAATCCAAGATCTGTGATGAAGGATTTGTAAAAACCTCAAAGAGTACTGTAGATGAAAAAAAGACAATAACAATAATTATTGCAAAGACTATTTTTGAATGTTTTCGAAAACTCTTGATTATCGTCTTTCTTCTATCTCCCATTTGTCATCCACTTATGATGTCGTTACTACCTCTTCTGGCAAAAAAGCTGATACCGTATAAGATCCGGTATAGAGATTCGGAAAGGAATCAAAGCCCATATTCTTACTGCTATTGAAGACTGAATAAACCATAGTATACTGGAAATAGTTTACCACATAAGGGGTAGTAGCTGAACCGTCGTTTGCACGAAAAGTGATACTGTCTCCAACGTTGAACATATATGTTGGCTTAAAGTTATATGTTCCATACCATGTAGTATCGTATTTAGTGCCTAATGCATTGTAATAATAATCTGCATAACCACATCCCGCAATAACTCCCCAACCAGCATTCTGGGTATATGTAAAGTTCATGGGTATGTTTGTAGGAGCTGACAGATCAGTTTGGCCAAGGAATATAAAAGGATTTAGTGCTCCCCCCGCAGCGAACAGGACACTTGCAGCTCCATCTGTAGCCGCACTTGCCGCTCCAAAAGCCGCGGTCCAGAGTACTCGGTCAATCAAAGGCCATTCGGAACTGTTTTGATAATTTTGGTAAGAACTATAATACGGGTATTGTTGCAGACCAGTTATCGACTCCATATAAGAGGGCGACTGCGAGATACTGTTTCCCGTATAGTTAAAATACATGCCCATTTTACTAACCTCGTAATTATTATTTTTTGTGGCAATACCGGATAAAAGCTCATATTTAGCAGAATAACCTGGTTGTATTACATTTGGAAACTGTATTGATCCAAACATATCACCAACTATCTTTCCTTCGCTATTGTAGACTGGCTTCATATTACCTCCGATATACCCAGAATTTGGGTAATCATAAGGATATGCAGTATTTTCAAATATTATGAAACTGTGGCCATAATACCCTTGAAAATTCCAGGAACCATCGTAGTAAACTGCAATACCAAACTGGTCCCACTGCCCTATAAGGTTGGGTGTTAGCGTAATCTTTTTTGATCCAGTTGAGGAGAGTTCGGTTGAACCAATGATATGGTAGCTATAGGACATACTTTCCATGAAAAATCCTACTTTTACATAGGAATAAGAACCAAGAGAAAATACATCATATTCAAATGTTATGGGTTCAGTTCCGTTCTCAAAAGTTGCTGGGTAATAGCTTGTGGAAAAAGAACCTATTGTAGGTGGGGAAATTCCGCCGCCACCCCCTCCACCTCCGCATGCGCATACGTGGATTATTGAAGGCCTTATGACTGGATCTACCGAGTATGTCTCATTTCCCATCAGGGTTACAGGGCCAAACGGTAGAGTTACGGAGCTTGAATCCGGATCTGTTGCCACAGTTCCAACATGGAATATGGACATCTCGTTCTGCCAGTTCACATTAACATGACCCATTGTTAATGACCAGTCATCTGATGGAATCATTGCATATCCCGTTCCCGGAAATGATGTTTCATGTGTCATTGATCCTGAAGCTGGGTCAAAACCGTTTATGTAAAACATGGAGTGATGGTTTGACGATCTCATTTCAAACATTATTTCGTATGTCTCATTTCCTTTCATGAGATTCTTCACCGCAATGCTTGCGTCCATTGCAGTCCCGAATGTGAATATCTCTGCTATCCTGATGTATGAATTGTTAGCAGTGAGTATGGCAGAGTTCTGGTAAGGTGTGTCTATCCTGCTGTATGATATGTTCTTCAGGTGCATTTCCCTGAGACCTGAATTGCTTACCATGTAAACTGTCCAGGATACATGGTAGGTATGATCCCCCATTGCTATTGTAACATGATCGCCAGTGAATGTCACCTGCTGACCACCATAATCATATGTCACATGGTGGGCAGTAGGAGTCATTGCAAATGATACTCCGGGGACAAGCATTATAAGGGCAAGGGCGAGACTTGTGAGAATTATGAGGAAATGTCTCATATGTGAATATTTTCATGATTGTATAATAATGTTTTGTAGTCTGTTTATTAAATTACTATATTTATAATAATGTAGAAGATGATTATGCGTTTATAAATCAAATTCTCTTTTAGTTTAGGGCAGCATATCAATATCCAGAAGATTCAGAAGCACCACATTATTTTGATCCTAAGATCTGCTTTTGCACAATTTAGTGCAGAAAGACCCGCTTCCCCGTGAAGTACATGGAAATTCCAAGTTCGTTTGCCTTGGATATAACTTCAGTGTCACGTATGGAACCTCCAGGCTGGATTATGGCTGAAATTCCGGATTTTCCAGCAAGTTCAACATTATCCTCGAACGGGAAGAAAGCATCTGATGCAAGGACTGATCCCGCAGACCTGTCGCCAGATCTTTCAACAGCTATCCTGAGGGCTTCAATTCTTGATGTCTGTCCTGCACCGATTCCGGTTGTCACCAGATCCTTCGCAAGAACTATGGCATTGCTCCTGCAGTGTGTCACGACCTTCCAGGAAAACAGCAGGTCATCCATCTTTTTTTTATCACAGGGGGTTCCAGACTTCAGCTCCAGT
>JAJZKX010000156.1 GCA_021850745.1 Thermoplasmata archaeon | reverse complement strand
TTGAATAAAGTGCGTAGTCCAGCCACCTGACCTTGCTTAGCTGCTCCTTTATTGTTGGGGCAGCGTGCCTGTCAAGCTCGTCGATCTTTTCTGTAACTGTAATGTCAAATGCATCCGATCCAGCGCCTGAGCCGAAGGAAACTGCGAATATCCTGTCTCCTGGCTTTGCAATGTCAAGGATTGCCGACAGCCCGGTCATCATGGATGCAGAATATGTGTTGCCAATGACTGGCGTAAGAAGCCCGTCCTTGATCTGTGAATCCTGGAAACCAAGTGTCTTTGCAGCCCTGGTCGGGAATTTCCCATTGGGCTGGTGGAACACTGCGTAATCATAATCTGCAGGAGTTGTTCCCCTGTTTTCCAGCATCAGCTTTGAGGCAGAAATTGTGTGCCTGAAATAGGCAGGTTCACCGGTAAACCTCTCGCCGTGGCTGGGGTATGGCTCACCTTCCCTTCTCCAGAAATCTGGCGTATCAGACGTAACAGAAAGAGTGTGGTTGATCTCTGCTATAACATCATTCTTGCCTATTACAATGGCAGTTCCTCCGGCAGATGCCGTGTATTCCAGAACATCTCCCGGCGCTCCCTGAGAGGTGTCGGCGCCAATGGCCATTCCGTACCTGATGAGATTGGAATCAACCATTGCCTTTACGTTCTGCATCCCGGCTGTTCCTGCCTTGCAGGCAAATTCATAGTCTGCGGCGAAGAGTGGGAAATCCATCCCCACCGCCGCAGAAACAATGGTTGATGTTGGCTTGACAGCGTATGGGTGGGATTCAGACCCTATGTAAAGGGCACCGATTGACTTTGGGTCCAGTTTCTTTCTCTTGATTGCGTTTCTCGCTGCTTCCACAGAAATGGTTGCAACATCCTCATCTGGGGCTGGAACTGATTTGCTTAAAATGTATATTCCATTCTTTATGGAGTCAACGTCTTCTCCCCACACCCTCGCGATCTCCTCAGGCTTTATCCTGTATCGTGGTATGTAGGAACCGTAGCTCACTATTCCGGACATTATTGCACCGGTTAGAGGAAGTTGAATGTTGTATATAAAAATTCACGAAATGGATTTAATCAATTGCCGAACTTTTCCATGCAAGCCCATTTTGTGGTTTTTCAAGGCACTGCAAAAAATTCAATATCCAAACGCAGTAAGCAGCATAATATATATAATTGATAATAATGAGATTACAGAGGGGACAAAATGGTTGACCTCAACCCCAATGAAATTAAGATTTATGATGCCGTGAAGAAGCTTGGCGCCTTAAGCGAGGAAACTCTGAAGTCTGCGGATGACATAATGAAGGCTTCCAGGCTTGGAAAGGCCATTGTGACCTCATCCCTCCAGTCCCTTGCAAACAAGGGTTTCATAAAGAGGGTGGCAAGATCCAAGAGCGCAGGGTATTTTGCAGTCAAGTAAAAAATACAGTTTGTTGTGCCCAGACATAGAATACATTTATATTTCGGTATTCCATAGTTAAGGTACATCGCTGATTGCATCTCA
Organism: Thermoplasmata archaeon; assembly: GCA_021850745.1. The sequence goes on along the minus strand of JAJZKX010000156.1, from coordinate 3,788 downwards.
TTGTGTATGTAAATGGGCATGATGAGAACAATATATATACGCGATTAAATCTAGTAAGGTGAGAGAATGGCAACTTTAGTCCTCAATGTGGACAGGGACAACGACTACGGAGAGAAGGCAGGCATAGAAGGTCCTGTAGTCGGGTACGAGGCTTGCTACAATGCAGCCCTCAAGTTGATCTCTCAGGATCCAGAAGATTCAGACGCAAACGCACTTTTTGGTGCAATAAAGCATTATGAGGAACTCCTCAAGCAGGGCAATTCAGCTGAGATAGCCCTTGTTACCGGAGACATGGATGTTGGCCAGGTTTCCGATGAAAGAATCGGAAAGCAGCTTGACCTCCTGCTCTCAGATGACCATATTGATGACGTGGTTCTGGTTACAGACGGTGCTGAAGACGACTACATCGTTCCCCTTATTATCTCGAGGAGAAAGATGAGGTATGTCAAGCACGTGATCGTAAGGCATAATCAGAACATTGAGTCTGTTTACTATTACATTGTCAAGGCCCTTAAGGACAAGAAGCTAATCAACAAGTTCATCATTCCGCTTGGCCTTGTTTTTCTGACTTACGGAATTGTTTCACTTGGGTTCATCTTCTACCAGATCTTTGCGACCACAGTAAAGTCAGTTGATCCTAGCCTGGGTGCGATAACCTTTGTTACCATCGTCCTTGGTGCATATTTCGTGGAGCGTGGATTTGAGCTTGGCCGCATAACAAAGAACATATTCAACTCAGTGAGGGAATACGCCCAGGAAACAAGAATCATATTCCTTTCTTACGTAATATCAGCGAGCCTGGTGTTCGTTGGAATAGCATCAAGCTATGTCATGACGAGAGCGGACATGTCCAACGCTGTGGACGGGGTACTGATATTTCTTTCAATGTTCACATGGTGGGTATATGGTGCATTCTTCGCCAGGGAAGCGGGGCTTGCAGTTGAACTATATGTCAACAACAACAGGAACGGCATATACAGGATACTTTACGGCCTAATGTTCTCCCTGTCAGTTGCCTTCATTGTGTATGGGATGATAAACTATATCAGGTACATCCTGCAGTACATAGCATTCTCATCCGCAATCATCAGCATATTCTTCCTTGTGCTCGGCCTGATAATAGCCATGCTCTCTTCAATGGTGCACAGGTACTTCAACGAGAGAGAGGAAATTTCAACACCTGCCAAGACCACCACAAAGACCACTTTTGACGAGAAATGATTCCTGAACAGTGGGAGCACTTTTACAGAGAGATATGCCTTGATCTCGGCATTGACCCATTAAGCGATCTGGAAAGCTCAAGTGTTCTTTCTACCATACTTGGCGACGATTCACGCATTGAATTACTTGACAGGTACAGGGGCGGCTCTTTCTATGTCATCGGGAATGGCCCAAACTTGCCAGAGGCCATTGGTTATTTGGGAACAGGGACTACCATTGTAGCGGATTCAGCGCTTGGGGCATTCCTGGACACTGGCAAAGTCCCGGATATCGTTGTAACTGATCTTGACGGGGGCATTACTTCTTTGAGGCGGGCATTTTCTTTGGGATCAATAATGGTTATCCATTCTCATGGTGACAATGGGGAACTCCTGAGAAAGTACGCCCATGAATTCTCAGGCAGGGCTGTTGGCACAACCCAGAACAAGCCACAGGGCAAAATATACAATTTCTTCGGTTTTACTGATGGCGACAGAGGGGCATATCTTGCGGACTTCCTAGGTGCAGAAGACATTTTCCTGGTCGGCTTTGACTTCTCAATGCCAGGGAAAAAGAGAAAATCAGCCGCTGCCCGAAAAATGAAGAAACTGAAATGGGCAAAGGTTCTTCTTGAGGAACTGGCGATGGAAAGGGGAACCACACTCGAAAGCGGCCCGATTATTCCTCTGTAACTATGTACGGGTCCTTAAAGACCAGCGCCTTTTTGCAGAAATCCAGTGCCAGGCTTGCTTCGATATCCTTTCTTGCCCCCATTAGCTTCAGCCTTCTTGCCCCCTTTGATTTCCTTATGCTTTCCGCGGCCTTCTCAAACGGGGGGTTCTTGCCAATAAGCCAGTCCCTGAGGAACTCTGCATATATGTAATCCTCATCTGCGGGCCCATCCGGCCTGTTTGAAACAATGAGGTCAACCCTGTCAAGGCCCTTAATCTTTTCCAATGTGGAAGTGAAGTTTATGAAAGAGCTAATGTAAACCCTGCCAGTGGGATAGATTCTTTTCAAAACCTTTGTCCCGTTTGTAGATGTGAAAATAATGGTCTTGCCCTGTAGATCTGCTTCCATGGCATCACCTGGGCTGTTGTTCATGTCAAATCCCGGAACCTTCATGCCATACCTTTCCCCCACCACCATGAACTGAGGGTTCTCTTTCTTGAGTTCCTTTGCATTGCTCACAGATGGCGTGGGAATAATTCTGACTGCGCCCCTGGACAGCATTATGGGCATTGTGGATGTGGACCTGAAAACGTCAACAAGAACCTTGGTGCTCTGCTCAAATGATTTCTCCTTTCTCCCGTCCAGGATATTCACTATCAACTCCCAAGCTTATCATGTTTGTTGTATAATATTGCTTTCCCTCTTGATTCAAGTACCATTCGATCCACTTAAAAGAAAAAAGTTAAAGAGTATATAATCAATAACGGCGAACTTATCAAGGTGAACATTAATGGCACAATCAGTAAGTACCATGGTAGAAGGAGGAAAGGCCAGCACTGGTCCGCCACTTGGCCCAGCCCTTGGCCCCCTTGGCCTTAACCTGGGCCAGATAGTCAAGGAAATTAACGATAAAACTAAGGACTTCCAGGGTATGCAGGTCCCTGTAACAGTAACAATCATTGATGCTGAGACAAAGAAATATGAGATCAAGGTTGGAATCCCACCCACATCAGCCCTTATAAAGAAAGAGCTCAAAATTGAGAAAGGGTCCGGAAACAGGAAGGAAACCATTGCCGGAAACGCCACTATAGATCAGCTGAAGAATGTTGCAAGAGCAAAGATGGGGAGCATGCTCGCCAACGACCTTAAGGCAGCAGTACTGGAAGTAATTGGGACCTGTGTGTCACTGGGAATAACCGTTGAAGGCAAGGATCCAGTGGAATTCCAAAGACTTATTAAGAAAGGTGAAATCGAGATTTAGCTGTAGGAGAGCCTAGGCTCGCATGCACTACAGAGGTGAATAAAAATTGTCTTCTAATAAAGAACTATTAGCCCAAATCGACCAGGTGAAAACCACTTCTAAGGAAAGGAAGTTCAATGAAAGCATTGAGCTTGCAATCAACATGAAGGAAATTGACCTGAGCGATCCAAAGAACAGAATTAACGAAGAAATCCCACTTCCCAAAGGAAGGGGAAGGGATCTTAAGGTAGCAGTGATCGGCACTCAGGAAATGACTGGTAAAGCAAAGGAAAGTGCTGACTTCCTTTACGGACCTGAGGACCTTGGAAAGTTTGGTGAAGACAAAAAGGCCTTCAAGAAACTGGCAAACCAGATCGATTATTTTGTAGCTGAATCGACGCTGATGGCAAACATCGGTAAGACGCTGGGCCAGGTACTTGGACCAAGGGGAAAAATACCAAAGCCATTGCCGCCAGGGCAGGACCCGAGCGGAATGATTACAAACCTGAAGAGAACTGTCAGGGCAAGAAGCAGGGATAAGAAGACTTTCCATGTTCCTGTTGGCACAAGGCAGATGGATTCAGTAGACGTTGCAGAAAATATTAACGCCGTGGTCAGGAGAATTGTTGGAAAACTCGAGAAAGGCTACGGGAACATTGATTCAATTTACATCAAG
>JAJZKX010000155.1 GCA_021850745.1 Thermoplasmata archaeon | reverse complement strand
GAGGCTGATCAGTGTGCTGTTCATCCTGTCAATGAGGTGGCCGATGGGAATGGAGGAAACAATTGACACTGCAAGGGAGATTGTGGCACTGAGCCCGGCAAGGAAAACGGAGTGGTATTGCTCCACAATCCTCCAGAGAAAGAAAACCTGGAAAGCGTTGAAAATGACACTAATAATCATGCGGGACCCCAGGTACCTGTAGTAGAAATTTCGGAGTTCCGCCATAAGACTAAAAAAGAATAATCAAGACTTTATTAAATTAGCCCTTAAGGCTTTCTTAGGAGCCATGAGGCCATTCAGCAGGCCCGCCAAAATGGCTTTTGCCCCGGCATGAAAATTCAGTAAGCCATGGCAGGGCGAAATCATATGGAAAAATACGGGAGAAAATGACGATACCATGTTTGGGGTTTCACGTCATAATGAATTTCCACAGTTTGCATTGATTCCAAAGGGTCCCGTCGCCATCCCGAGACTGAAAATTTTGGTCCTAAATTTGAAATATATTCTGAAAACAGAAATAAGGAGAAGGAATACTCTTCCAATTTTAATATGGAATACCGCTTTAACTTCCGAAACCTAGACCCCAGGCTTAAAATCCTGAGCATAGTCAGGTTTGTAAGGGCATTCGGGAGAGGCTCAACTTTCGTATTTCTTCCACTTGTTTTCATAAGCGTTTATCACCTCAGCTTCATTCTTACCGGGCTGCTCCTAGGATTTGCGACCCTTCTCATGGCCGGCGTCCAGTTCCTTGCAGGGAGGTGGACCGACAGGATTGGGCGGAGGAGCATCCTTGTCTATTCACAGATTCCAGGTGTCATAGCCTATCTCGCAGTTTTTTATTCTGTCGCAATACCGCATTTTGTCTTCCTTGCAATCGGGTCATGGTACAGCACCATTGTCATAAACGCTGTGCAGTACCCTGCCGTCCAGGCTGCGGTTGCGGACATCACTTCTGTCAGTGACAGGCTCTCAGGATTCACCCTGATCAGGGTGATGGCAAACCTCGGAATTGCAACCGGCCCGCTCGTTGGCGCATACCTTGCAGGCTACGGCCTGCAGTACATATTCCTGATAGCAAGCATAGCCACTGCAGCAGAAGTTGTGATGCTGTACCTCTTCATGAGCGAGACTTATAAGCCATCCCAAACAAACGAAGTTAAAAAGCGCCTTTTCCGGGATACTGTAAAGGGCGACAGGTTTTTCCTCATTTTCATCGCCATTGGAATACTTCTTGCATTCTTCACCAGGCAGAGAGGCACTTCGCTAACAGTTTACACGGTGGTACTCTCAAACCTGCCATTCATGGATCTTGGGTACATATGGGCCCTAAATGGAATCTTAGTGGTGATCCTGCAACTCCCATTGCTGAGGGTCATGACCGGAAAAGGTAATTCAATGGTGTGGAGGGGAGTTGGCGTCCTCTTATATGAGGAGGGTTTGTAGTGCTTTCTGCAGTTCCATCCCTTGGGATACTCCTGCTTTCTATGACAATATCCACCGTTGGTGAAGATTTCCTATCTCCGACTACCCAGGCCATAGTAACCACAATCGCCCCCGGTTACCTGAAAGGCTCTTACATCGGAGTGTACAACCTCATAATCGCCAGCGGCTCTTTTGCGGGGGCTCTGGTCGGCCTCTGGCTCCTTTATGCTCTGCGCAATTTTGGTTCAACATACTGGGATTACATTGCCGTGGGCTCCCTTCTTGTGGCATTCCTCTACATGGCAATCTCGAGGCCTTTCAGCAAGAGAATGGGTGAAGTTGAATCCCCTGAGGTAAGGATTTCAGGATAGCGGATTACACTCAGTCGCCTTTTGATGCATGCCAGCATGGAAGTTTTTCAGAAGCAGCAGCCCTGGCATTTGTATTTAAAACAGAATGCGGTCTAGGAGACTGGCCAGGACCATAATGGACAAAGCGGGAATGGGGTGGCCTTTCCTCAATCCCTGAAAAATCATTTCTTCTTCATGGCGAGGATCCTGTACGACCACTCTCCGGAACCTTCTTCACCCTCTTCCCTGACTGCCGATGAAAATCTGCTGAAGAAATCCATGTCTTTCTTCAGGGATGGGAACAGGTCTCCGATGATGAAATAGCCGCCACTTTTAAGTGCAGAAAAAACAGTCTGGTAGCCTTCGAACCTCCTCTTCCCCAGGTTATGGAAAACCAGGCTGGATATGGCAAGGTCGAAATCGGCGCCAAAAGGCAGAGGGTTTATCAGGTCATGCTGAAGAATTTCCACTCTTGAGCCTATACCAAGAATTTCCATGTTTGCTTCTGCCCTTTCAAGTGAAGCATCTGAAAGGCTATCATGCTGGAAGATGTCGACAGCGGTTATCCTTGAATTATGGAAGCAACCGGCAGCAATGCTCGACATGAACCCAAGTCCGCATCCAGCGTCAAGGATTCTCAGTTCAGCGTCGGCAGGATACAGGGAAAGGAACAGTGAGGAGAAAACCTTCCCTGCTTTTTCCCTCATTTTCCTGGATTCATCAGGCGTGGAATGGTGGTAGGTTCCAAAATCCGGTTCCATAATTACCCATAAGAAACATCAGGGTATTTATGCATTGATCCAACTTATGGCTGAAACACCAGAGAATCAGTGCAGGTCCATGTGAACAAGGATCTCAGGCAGGGAATTGATGCGGAGGAAAGGCCTTCTCCCATTCCTGCTCTTGAACCCCTGATTCCTGTAGTCAACCCAGATACCCTTGATTCCAAGCTTCTGCGGGGCCAGCACATCCCATACGATATTGTCGCCAATCATCCAGGCATCCTCAGCTTCAATTCCCAATCCGTTAAGCGCCTTCCTGTAGATCCGTTCATCCGGCTTGCCGAAGTCGTTTTCACCTTCTATGAGGATCTGGTCAAAGTGCTCTCCGAGGCCGAACCGGTCTATTTTCTGCCTCTGAGATTCAGAGCTTCCGTTTGTTATAAGGGCAGTTTTGATCCCACTTTTCCTGAAAGCCATTACGGTGTCAAGAGCCCCAGGTATCAGCTCTATTTTCTCCGTCCTCAGCCTGGAATAATATCCGGCTATTTGCCGGCACGTGTCCTCATTGTATATGCCTAGTTCTCCCATGGCCATGCCAAGGATTTCAACCCTCGCTGCACCAAGATCCTGCCTCCATGCCCTCCCTCTCTCTGCATCAGACCAGAACCATTCCGAGCATTTCATGACCGTACTTACAAATTCGCCAGGAGGTATGCCGCCAAGCTGTGCTGAATAATCCACTGCAACAATGTTCCAGCACTTTTCCTTTATTGATTCAAAGGCAAGAATGGTATCGTCAAGATCGAGCAAAATGGCCCTTGGGCTCGAAAGCTTCATTCTTTACGGGTCAAGAGGTGCATCGGGAATTTAACTCTTCCCAAGGGGGCGGAATAGCTGATCGAATGCATACAGCAAATGCTGCATCTAAAATGCCCCCCGATGGACAGAGGGCTTTATACCCACAAGGAAAATACAATCTTCATGCCAAAGTCCCCAAACGGTGCCAGAGGAAAAGATTTTTCCAAAGAAGAGCAGGATGAACTGATGAGCATTCTCAGAGCCAGGTTCGAAGCATATCCCAACCGGCACAGGGACCTTGAATGGCGGAAGATACAGGAAAGGCTTGAAGCCAGTCCGGAGAAACTCAGATCCCTGCACGAAATGGAATTGACTGGGGGGGAGCCTGACGTGGTGGGCTACGACGAAAAACTTGGGAGATATATCTTCTATGACTGCTCAGCAGAATCTCCTAAGGGGAGGAGAAGCCTCTGCTATGACCAGAGGGCCCTTGAGGAGAGAAAGGAATTCAAGCCTGAAAACAGTGCTGTAGGCCTGGCCGAAGCCATGGGCATTGAGCTCTTGACAGAGGAGCAATACCGAGAACTCCAGAATATAGGCAAGTTTGACACAAAGACTTCGAGTTGGCTGAAGACCCCAGATGCCATAAGAGACTTAGGTGGAGCAATATTTGGGGACCGCAGGTACAATCATGTCTTCATTTACCACAACGGTGCGGAATCATACTACTCAGGCAGAGGATTCCGCGGTTCCCTTCAGGTCTGATATATAATAATACATTCTTGCGCTTCTCAGTTGGAACCCCGTTTTCCATCGGGGAACCTTACACCTTCACCAGTACCAATTTACCGACAATGCTTCCTGGTAGCAATTCATAGCAGTCGCGCACTGGCATCTGAAATAAAAGCTTCTGGTGACATGTTAAACTGATCCGGTATTATCAATATGCCATTCCAGGAAATAGACCTGATAAAATAAATTTCTTAAAAAGAGAAAAATGGGAAAATTATTTTGGAATTCTTATTTCAGCCGATTTTGCATGTCCAGCAAGGCCTTCCACAAGGCTCTGTTTCATCGCCCTTACTGAAATATTCTTCAGGGCGGAATCCCCTTTAATTTTCTGGTATGTGAGGATCTTGAGGAATGCACCGACTGAGAGGCCTCCAGTATATCTAGCCGCAGTCTGCGTTGGAAGGGTGTGGTTTGTCCCGATGAGCTTGTCCGAGAACACAACCGGCGTAGATTCATTCAGGAACAGTGATCCGTAATTATGGAGCTTCTCGTATGCCAGTTTGGTGTTGTCCTGGTTCAGGTGCAGCTCCAGATGCTCAGGTGCATACTGGTTTGTGTATTCCAGCGCCTCTTGAATGGTATGGCACAGCACTACGGACCCATGTTTCTCCCACGATTCCTTGAGTATTTCTCTTGTTTCAAGGGAATCGATATACCTTTGCATGTTGGCGTTAACAGCGAGTGCAAGCTCTTTTGAGGTCGTTACAAGGCATGACCTGGCTGCAACATCGTGCTCTGCCTGCGCCAGAAGATCGTAGGCAACTGTGCTCTCACTGGCAGACTCATCTGCAACCACGAGGACTTCGCTTGGCCCTGCAAGGAGGTCTATGCCTACTGTGCCGAAAACCTGTCTCTTTGCCTCGTTGACGAACTTATTTCCAGGTCCGCAGATCTTGTCTACCTTTCCAACTGATTCAGTGCCGTATGCCAAAGCACCAATGGCCTGGATCCCACCAACTGTCAGGACTTCAGTGGCACCTGCCCTCATTATCCCGTAAAGCACTGCCGGGTGGGGCCTGTTCATCCCAGGTGGTGTTGCAGCAACGATCCTCTTGACTCCCGCAACCTTTGATGGAATAATGCCCATAAGTGCAGAGGAGAGCAGCGGGAATCGCCCTCCGGGAACATAAACGCCAACCGATTCGATCGGAATTATCTTCTGCCCAAGAATTGTTTCCCCATCATCGGTGGCAAATTCCATGTCTTTGTACATGCCCTTCTGGAACAGGCAGAAATTCCTGATTCTTTCAATATTTGTGTCAATGAGTTCCCTGGTTTCACTGTGGTGGG
>JAJZKX010000154.1 GCA_021850745.1 Thermoplasmata archaeon | reverse complement strand
CATATAAGGATGAAAATTCCCTGAAATCAAGTTGCTGATCTTTATCACTCATCGCCTTGTCCGGGTTGGGGTGGGTTTCAACCATAAGCCCGTCAGCTCCGGCAGCGACTGATGCCAACCCTAATGGCTCAACATATTCCCTTAATCCTGCAGGATGGCTTGGATCAACAACAATTGGGAACTTCACTTTTTTCTTCAGCACTGGTATAGCTGATATGTCAAGAGTAAACCTTGTAGAATTCTCAAATGTCCGTATTCCCCTTTCAACAAGTATTATGTCATCATTTCCCCCTTTGCTGAGATATCTTGATGCCTGGTAGAATTCTTCCAGGGTGTTTCCGAAACCCCTCTTCAGCAGCAGAGGTTTTTGCTGCTTTGACATTTCCTTCAGGAGTGAGAAATTCTGGCAGTTCCTGCTTCCTATCTGCAATATGTCTGCATAATCAGCCACCAGCTCAAGTTCATCATTCCCCATGACCTCTGTTACCATCAGCATATTGTATTTGTCTGCAGCTTCCCTCATTATTTTCAATCCTTTTTCTGCAAGCCCCTGGAATGAGTCCGGAGAAGTTCTAGGCTTGAATGCGCCTCCTCTCAGAATCTTCACTCCCAGTGATGACAGAAATTTGGCCACTTCCATCATCTGGCCTTCACTTTCCACGGAGCAGGGCCCGGCTATAAATCGCAGGCTCCCCTCTGGAAAGAGTTCTTTCACATTATTCATTTCATTCATCATGGTTATCGTTTCCTTCTTTTTTAATTTCTTTAACAAATTCTGGTTCTCTTAGAACAGATGTTCCAATGAGATATGCATCGAACTGGATTTTCAGGAGTTTTTTGAAATTATTCCTGTCCAGCCCGCTTTCCAGAACCTTCACTCCGTGCTCTGCCATTAGACTTATGGCAAGATTTTCTTCACCCTCCATACGGAGTGTTTTAAGGTTTCGCCTGTTGTATCCGCACATCACGTTCCTGCCCACAGGTATTTTTTCAACGCTTGAAAAATCGTGAAATTCAGCAAGAACATCCATGTGCAAACTTTCTGCGTAATCCGACAGCTCCTCCATTCTCCTTGCCGGAATGAAGTCCGCTATGAGCAGTACAGCATCAAACCCACTGTTATATGATGTTTCTATCATTTCCTCCCGGTCTATGAAATCCTTCATGAGCAGTGGCTTTTCATATTTTTGCAAACCAGCTGCATCATTAAAATTCCCCAAGAAATAATTGGGTTCCGTCAGGACACTGAAAGCATCAGCGAACTCATTTATATAAGTTCCAAAGTCTTCCGGCCCTGAAAATAAAGGATCTGAAAAACCGGATGGTGATCTCCTCTTGTACTCAATTATGAGGGCTTTTTCCCGTCCTTCCAGTGTTTTTTTCATAGATATGGGCTCTCTTGCCCTCATATTCTCGCTTATAAGATTACGCTTTCCATTTTTGCTGTAAATATTTTCAACTAAGCTCATTCAGGCCTCCAAAAAATTTTCAAACAACTTTTTTCCATATTCGGAATAGAAACTCTCCGGATGGAACTGTACTCCAAATCTCTTTAAATCTGCGGTGTGAAATCCCATTATGCTTCCATCTGATCTTGAATAGCAGTCTGGAATAATATCCGGAGATGGGCTTACCGTTAACGAATGGTACCTGATCGACTTGAATTCCGGAGGAATGCCATTGTACAGTGGAGATTCGCCATGGACTATAGTGTCAATTTCACCGTGGAACTGCCTTTTCATTATTTCAATTCCTGAACCTTTGTTGTAGGCAATTATCTGATGGCCAAAGCATATGCCAAGCACCTTTGCTTTGAGATCTGCTTTCAGGAAAGATGATAGATCGCCGCTGTCCCCTGGTATTGATGGGTTGCCCGGCCCCGGTGAAATAACTATCCTGCCATAATCTGATGCATTGATGCCCTTCAGTTCATCATTCTTTGCCACAGTTATATCCACGCCAATCTCCCCCAGCATCTGCTCTATGTTATAAACAAAAGAGTCATAATTGTCAATTAACAATGTCTTCATTGAGCAACCCTCCAACTGCAGAATATGATTTCATTCTTATCTCGTTTACTTCCTTTTCAGGATCGGAGTCCTTCACAATGCCTGCACCTGATCTCACGTAATATCCGTTGCCATTTCCGTATACAGTGCGGATTGCAAGGGCAAGATCCATTTTATCCCTGCCAATAAGCCCAACGCTGCCGGCATAAGGCCCTCTTGGTGTGGTTTCCAGTTCGTTTATTATTCTTATGGCTCTGTCCTTCGGTGCTCCGCTTACAGTTCCTGCTGGAAATGCGGAATTTATTATTGCATCGTTTTCTATCCCTTTTTTTAACGTTGACCTTACCTGGCTCACAATATGCATTACTGATGCAAACCTCCTGGCCTGCATTGAACTTGTAACATGCACAGAGCCGTATTCTGAGATCTTTCCCAGATCATTTCTGGCAAGGTCAACTAACATTCTATGTTCCAGAAGTTCTTTCGGATCTGACAGGAGATCCTTTTCAATTTCCTCATTCTCAACTTCACTGCTGGATACTTTCCTGGTGCCGGCGATTGGCTCTATCATCAGGCTGTCTTTTTCTCTGGTCACAAGATTTTCAGGTGAACTGCCAAATATTTCAAATTTGCCAAATTTGAAGTAAAAAACGTATAGGGAACGGTCATTGGCCAGGAATGATGTTACCCTTTCAAGCGGGTCCATTGCAAAAGGCCCAAATTCCCTTGATATCACAATCTGCAACGCTTCCCCGCTCCTGATCCTCTCTCTTGCCTCCTTGATGCATTTTTCCATTTCCTTATCCGGTGAATGGTTCCCCATTGGGGAATGGGATTCTTTCAGTGGCCTCTTAAAAAAGCCGTTTACTTTGCTTTCGGGAATAAGCATCATCACCGGTGGAAACAAACCCTCTTTTGCCCTTGCCTTGAAGATGCTGTTTACAAGGGAAAATGAAAGAATTACGGGTGTTTCATCCTGTATATTTTTCAAAATTGAGGTGTTATCTCCTGTTAAGATGTCTTTGCCGGTGATCAGGGTCTCCTCTCCCATTATCCGATCTTCATCTGTGAATTTGCAGAAATATGCAAAGTTTTTGCCCTGATGGACCAGTTTTTCAAGGGCCTCTGTAATTTCAGTTGCCATATCCTGCCTCCCTGAAAAATTCCTTGACCTTTGCAACATCCTTTTTTCCCGGTTGAATTTCAAGGCTGCTGCTGACGTCCACGAAACCGGGGTTATACTTCAAGATCTCCCTTATGTTTCCCTTGCTTATCTTTCCCGCAACACCCACTTTCCCACTTAATAGAAAATGTATATCCTCCATTTTTTCAGCAATGCCATTCCTGCTTTCAAGGAGCACAAGATCTGATTCATCAATCTTTTCCTTTGTTTTGATGGATTCCACATCTTCCTTGTCAATATCTATAACGGAAATTATCTTCCGGCCATCCTCCCTGACTTTGCCCATCTCTGCTGCTGTGCCTGGAAAATGCATCTGTGCGTAGTCCTCTCCTGAATCACACATCAGGCAGGTTTCAATATCGGTATATACTGAAGCAACATTCATTCCGCACTCTTTTAGCTCTTTTACAAGCTCCCTGCTTCCCCTTCTTGGCGACAGGCTGGATAAAACAACTCCGATTATGGCTGCACCTGAATCCCTTGCAACTATGGCATCCTCAATGTTCGTGATCCCGCATACCTTAAAAAACAGACGATACCACCTCCCGCGTTTTTCCTCCTGTTATTTCGTCCAGCTTATTCATGCCATTTCCATTTTTAATGCTTTTATATGCAATTTTGTATGCCTTATCCAGTGTGTGTGATACGCCATTTATAAGCAGGCAGGGTGCCGCATTGATGGCTATGAACCTGGACGCGGATTCATTCTTTCCGCTGAGCCCGTTAATGGTTTTCATGAATATTTCGTCCTTTGTCTGGCCTGTCACATCCTCTTCATTTATCCTCATTCCCGTTATCACTTCTGCTTCAATTTCTTTCGTTGAAATGTTGCTGCCAACAAATGATAATGTAGATTTTCCACTGTATGATATCTCATCCATTCCATCGTTTCCCATCAGCACCACACCTTTCCTCTTTTGCATCCGGATTACTTTTGAGAAGATCTCCATTGTTTCAGTGTTCGTGCATCCAATGACCAGCTTCTCCGGATAGAGCGGGTTTGTCAGTGGCCCCATAAGGTTGAAAATAGTCCTGTGCCCAAGTTTCTTCCTGACGGGTGAGAATTTCCTGAATGCATCGTTGTAATATGAAGCAAGAAGGAAGGCAAATTTCTTTGATTCCAGTTCTTTCCTGATCTGATCTTCAGAACGGTTGAAAGCATAACCTGCCCTCTCCATGAAATCTGCCCCCCCTGATTTTCCTGTTATATTTCCGTTTCCATGCTTTCCAATTGTGATTCCAAGTGAACTGCACAGGATCGAAGCGGCAGTGCTGACGTTTATTGTTCCCTTCATGTCTCCCCCTGTTCCTACTATGTCCGTGCATTCAGGGTATTCCCCAACAGAGGCAAGCCTTCTCAATCCCTTTGAGAAACCGGATATTTCGTTAATGTCTTCCCCCCTTACATGGAGTGCAGAGAGAAAAGCCGCTCTTTCAGCATCGGTTATTTCAGGCCTGATCAGATATTCTGGAAGATCTTCCATCTGGCTTTCACTTATGTGTTTGCCGCCTATTATGTTGAGAATTGCTTCAGATGCCATTTACACCTTCCTCCAGCATTCTTATTTTAGACCTGAAACAATCCAGGTCCATTGATTCCATGCAGGGAACAAGGGTGGAGCCTATTGCAATTCCATCTGCACCTGATTTTTTTAAATCAATTATCTCATCTTTGCTGTTGATTCCAAAACCAAAAATGACTTCCCTTCCCGGGCACAACTCCTTTATCCTGCTGACAATAAGATCAGTGCTGACCGGAACTTTTATGCCGGTGGATGGCTGCAGCCCATGGTATATCCAGCCGTTTGTCTTTCCGGCAATATCCCTGATTACACTGTCTGGTGTTGATGACGTGAAGAATGGAATTAATGCCATTCCAAATTTATCCATTTTGCTTATCAGCTGGTTTCTTTCGGAAAAATAATCGGTCAACAGGTCAGGGACAATCGCTCCACTGAATCCCATGGATTTGAGCTTTCCAAGGAATTCCCCTTCCCTCCCAACGAAGTGGTTGTAATAAACGAGAGTGTAAACCCTGATATTTCTCGAATTAGCCTCTTTGACAATTTCCTCAAGCATATCCTCAGAATAATTCTCTTTTGCCTTTCCATGTGTTTTCCTGATTACAGGCCCGTCATAATACGGATGATCTGTGGGGATGCCCAGCTCTAGATATTCAAAATTAAA
>JAJZKX010000153.1 GCA_021850745.1 Thermoplasmata archaeon | reverse complement strand
GAGATCTGGAATAATCTGAGTTGAAAATCATGGCAAAGGTAAGTTTGATTGGAGTGGACCTGGCAGAGGAGGGAATGGAATTCACGTTCGTGCAGCCACTGAAGGAATGCTCGGAATGCAAGGTGAAGAACGTATGCTTCAACCTCGAACAGGGAAGGAACTACAGGGTGACAGCAGTAAGAAAGAAGGAAATTCCCTGCAACGTTTACAACAAGGGGAAAGTAATGGCCATTGAAGTTGAGGAACTTGAGGAATCTGTTCACGTGAAATACGGCCAGAAGGTTCAGGACGGATCTTCATTTGTCCTTGAGAGCTTGAATTGCGACAACTTCAGCTGTGAGCACATCGAGACGTGCAACCTGATGCACGTCAGAAATGGCAGGAAGGTAACCATCGCTTCTGTTGAAGAAAAGATAGAATGCCCAAAGAACTACGACATTCGCCGCGTAAAGGTGGCATGAGATCCAGGCGAGATGACAGGACCGAAGCTTGGGCTGATTGGCAAACCGAACGTCGGCAAGAGCACGATATTCTCGGCGATGACAGAAGGAAGCGCGGAAATAGGGAACTATCCTTTTACCACTACCAAACCAAACCTTGGCGTGGCATATTTCCCGGTGAAATGCCCGCACACTGAACTGGGCACTCCATGCAATCCAAGGGAGGGGTACTGCAGGGAAGGGACAAGGTACATTCCAGTAAGGATCATAGACGTTCCAGGACTCATAGAGGGAGCAAGCCAGGGAAAGGGAATGGGCAATGAGTTTCTGGAAAACGTGAGAGACTCAGATGCAATCCTCCTTATCTACGATGCATCAGGACATACAGCCATGGATGGCTCTGCAGAAATTACTGCAGTCACCTCTCCAGAGGAAGAGATAAGAATGGTACTCGGGGAACTGGATTCATGGCTTGTGTCAAAACTCGGTTCCGACTGGGATAAGTTTGCCAGGAAGGCCGATTCAACCGGCGAACCCATTGGACACTCAATCCAACAGAAGCTATCTTCATATGGTGTGACACTTAGCCAGGTTCATGCAATAATTGCATCGGGCAACTTTCCTGGAAAACTTCTTTCATGGGGCAAGGGGGAACTTGAAGAATTCTCCAGGCTAATGTTCAGCACTGTAAAACCTGTTATACTCGTGGGGAACAAGGCTGATCTGCTGGAAACTTCTCCAGAGGCACCAGAGGGTTCGTATTTTGTCAGCGGAGATCTGGAACTTGCCCTTTCAAGGGCATCAAGAGGAGGTCTAGTGACCGAGTCATCCACAGGAGTAACCCCATCTCCCGGGTTGAGCCCTGCACAGATATCAGCGGTGGAAAGAATGACAGAAGTCTTCTCAAGGAAATGGGTAACCAGGATCAGGGAGTTACTGGGCCAAACCGTAAGAGATCACCTCAAACTTTTGGTGGTCTATCCCGTATATGACGACAGAAAATGGACGGACAAGGAGGGAAATATACTTCCGGATGCGTTCCTGATGCCGGAAGGAACTACTGCAGAGTCCCTGGCCTTCCGCGTACACACCGACATTGGGAATGGGTTCATTAAGGCAATAAACTGCAGGACGGGAATGGTCATAGGGAGGGATCACAGTCTGGAAGACGGTGACATAATCCGTATAATTTCAAAGTCCTGATGCAGGGCCATGTATTTCCTGATATCAGCGTTGGAGTGAGACCGTCGCCCTCATCTCAAGAAAAGTTTCTGATCTGTGCACGACATTGAATTCCCTGAGAATGGACTCCCACTCTCTCCTTGTTACCGTTCTCGGGTCCGACTCCGGAAGATGCTTGGATACTGAGATAACTGCCACTCCAGTTGTTTTCAGCACGCGCTTTATCTCTGATACCGCGCCGCGGTGATCAGACAGGCAACATAGTATTCCGGAAGATATGAGAAAATCAACGGAAGAATCATCCACAAAGTTCATACTTGCGGCAGAGGCAATCCTGCAGGTGACATTGTCAAGATTCTTCCTCTTCGCAAGAGACTCGACGGCTGTAACCATCCTGCCATCCGAATCTATTGAAATTACCTTTCCAGACATGCCCACTGATCTTGAAAGCAAAGGCGTGAAGAAACCTGGGCCAGATCCCGCGTCTAATGCCGTCATGCCATTCTTCAGGTAAGCCTTCACTTCTCTCAACGGCCCTCTCAAAAGGCGTCTCAACGGAAAAAGCGCCCTGAACAGCCACGGAGGGAAATGTCTATCTTCGCGAACGTTACAGCATTCCATCTTCCTGCACTCTCCAATATGCACAGTTTTCAAGGACTGTTTGACAGTTAAGTGGAGACAACTGAAACATAGCTGTGCTTCATCAGGGAAAGCTAACGCCTTCCATGCTAATAATCTCTCACCCGGTTTTGACGGGCAGTACACATTGTTCCCAGGTTCTTCGTCGTCCTCGAAAACTGTGAAATGCTTTCCTGGAACTGTGATGTTCGTGAACTTTATGAAGAACAGTGATTTCAGATCAAGCGATGGAAGGCGATACATTAAATATTGACGCCTTAATGTGGTGCCCGCATCGTCAAAGCAAAAGGTGATCTGTTGGGAAACGGAGAAAACGCAGGATCAAATCTCGTGAAAGGAAGGAGCAAATACAAATGGTCTGATCGGGACTATAAGAGAAGAGTCCTGCAGCTAAAGAAGAAAAGCGACCCATTGGAGGGAGCTCCCCAGGCGAAGGGGATAGTTATAGAAAAGATAGGGATTGAGGCAAAACAGCCCAATTCAGCCATAAGGAAATGCGTCAAGATTCAACTGATAAAGAATGGAAGGCAAATCACCGCATTTGCGCCCGGAGACGGTGCCATAAATTATATAGACGAGCACGACGAAGTCGTTGTTGAAGGCATAGGCGGAAGAATGGGAAGAAGTAAGGGCGATATCCCCGGAGTCAGATACAAGGTTGTCAAAGTCAATGCGATATCTCTCAGGGAACTCGTAAGAGGAAGGAAGGAGAAGGCGGTTCGATAATGGAGCAAAAGATCTTTGGGCAATACCCGGTAAATGAAGTTCTGGTTCACGATCAGAGCCTTGGAAAATATATCAATCTGACAACTGCAATCAACTTGCACACCGGAGGCAGGTATTCCAGTTACTCAGCTGGAAAGAGGAATATGAATACCCTGGAGAGGCTCCTCAACAAGTTGATGAGATCAGAAAAGTGGACCGGAAAGAAATACAGCGCATACAGGATGATGAGGGAAGCCTTCGAGAGGATATCCCAGAAGACAAAGGAAAACCCAGTTCAGGTTCTAATTAACGCTATCGAGAACGCCGCTCCGAGAGAGGAAGTTACAAGGCTGAAATATGGTGGGATAGCCGTTCCCAAGGCAGTGGATGTCTCACCAAGCAGGAGGCTTGATATTGCATTGAGGAACATTGCGATAGGAGCCACTAATGCATCCTACAAGAGCAAGAAGCCGATCGCTGACTGTCTTGCAGACGAGATTATCCTCGGCTCAAGGAATGAAGGCGGCTCTTTCGCCGTGAGCAAGAAAGAGGAAATGGAAAGAATCTCGGCCTCTGCCAGGTAATGTTCAGAATATCTGCATGGCGGCTGCAAGAATAGTTACCACCACGAGCAGGCCTAGGGTAACGAACGAAAGGAAATGAGCCCTCTTCCTGAGGATCGACACCTCATTCATTTTTCCTTCTTCAATCATTTTCTTAATCTTCTTGGTGTGACCAAGGTTGTTGTAATACATTATCCCGATTGCAAGGGCGACAGCTACTACCTTAGCTATGAGAAGCTCTCCTCCAATGGTCCCCAGAAACCCGTGTGAGGACGACATGATTGAGTAAGCCAGGAACAACCCAGTCGAAATAAGGATAAGGACTGAGACGTTGGTAAAGAGAGCGAACCTTTTGGACATGGTTCCAACAATACTTGTCCTGTATTTTTCGTCCTGCGTAAGATCGAAAGATGAAGGCCAGACAACCATCCAGATAAAGAAAGATCCTCCGATGAAAATAATGGCAAAGAAGAGGTGAAGCCATAGCACGAACGCAACAAGGAACTGATCCATTTGGGGGAGTATTTCTCCAGCCATAATTAACCTGTTGCGATTTGATTAAGAACAAAGGAGGTATGAAGAGTCAATGAAGGAAGAAGATCTCCTGGGAGATCCTGTAGAAGACGTGGTAATCAACGCCAGCACGACACTTGGAGAGTTGCATGAAATGATGAAGAAGAGCGGAGGATTCATGGCTCCCAAGGTTGCAACAGCAACCTCAATCCTGAGGCGCATGTTCAGCGAGGACAACGTCACCTTCCTATCATTTCCGGCTGACATAATTTCCACGGGCACCAGGGGGCTCATCAACCAGATAATAAAGAACAGGCTGGTGGACGCCGTTATCACAACGACCGGCACACTGGACCACGATATAGCCAGGTCACTCAGCAGCTACTACGGGGGCTCTTTCGATGCAAGCGACAGCCACCTGAGGAGCAGGGGAATAAATAGGCTCGGAAATGTGTTTATCCCCGATTCCAGCTATGGCGAAGTGCTGGAAAAGTTCACGCAGCCAGTTCTCGAGGAACTTTACGCAGAGAAGAGAGAATGGGGCTGCTCTGAAATCATAAGCAAAATCTCCTCGAGGATAGGGAGCGAAGATTCACTGCTATACAATGCCTCGAGAAACGGAATCCCGGTATTTGTGCCAGGGATAACGGACGGCTCTTTCGGTTCCCAGCTCTGGTCCTTCTATGAAAGAAACAGGGACTTCAAGATCAACCTGCTTTCTGACGAGCACGAACTATCAGACATTATCTTTGATGCAAAGAAAACAGGGGCACTCATGATAGGCGGCGGAATCTCCAAGCATCACACAATATGGTGGAACCAGTTCAGGGACGGACTTGACTATGCAGTCTATGTTACAACAGCGCAGGAATACGACGGATCACTTTCCGGGGCAAGGCTGGAGGAGGCAATCTCCTGGGGCAAGATCAGGTCTGACGCAGAATTCGTCAACGTGTATGGAGATGCAACAGTGATACTGCCACTGATTCTCGGGCCCCTTCTCTAGACAAAATTCAGCCACAACATCATTGGGTCATCTTCTCCATGAAGTTCAGTCACGGTTTCCCCAAAGCTACTCCTGGTGACGAACCTGGTGAAATATATCCTCTCGTTCTCAATAAAGCCGCTCATTATATGTTCCACCTCTTCTCCGTTTGGAAGATGGTTCAGAGCCTCCGGAAAACTGGGCACAAACCGTAACTCCACATCATTCCCGTTTTCTCTCAGCACATATGAGCGATTGGCCTGCACGTATGATTCCAGCTTTGCCCTCCCAATGGAGGGATAGTCCGTGGACATTGGTTACGTCTATTCATGTATGCTATTTAATCATTGAATGGATCGTCCAAGAT
>JAJZKX010000152.1 GCA_021850745.1 Thermoplasmata archaeon | reverse complement strand
CGGATACCTGGAGTTCGGTTGCAAGATCCTTCATTGATATCTTCCTTTCAGTGTCGTAATAACCCCGTTTATAGGCCAGTTCAATGATCTCTTTTTCCCTTGGTGTCAGATCAGTGTTAAGGTTTTCGTGTGATTCAATGAGCACCGGATTAAGGTTCAATTTTTCCAGTTTCTCCATTATATCCTTGAGATGAAACCTGGAAGGCAGCACTATACGATATATGAGATGGTTCCTGTTGATTGATTTTGTCCCTGATACTATGATGTCCTGGCTTGCAAAGAAATGGCACGACGAACAGCTTGAAGTTTCGGCCCAAAGTGTATTCTTGCCTATTCTTGATGCATCCTTTACAACTGCCTTCAGGTCATGATAGATTTCATCCCTGTTGCCGTGGCATATGACCTTATGGATGGTGGTGTCTTCACCGACCTTCAGGCGAAGTATTTCGGCCGAATAATTATTGTTGTATATATGGTTTGTAACTGTACAGTCACTCCTTGTGACTTCGATGAGTGCATCAATCGATTCCCTTGATTTTAAAGGCATCGTTTGTGTATTATGTTTCAAGCCTTAAATATTGTTATCAAGCGTATTACAATGAAACTTCCGTATATTCATTACACGTTGCCACAAACTTCTGAAACTGGATAAATCCAACTGCAAAACCTTTTTAACATCATCTAAATTCTTCGGGATGAAGCCCCGTGGTGTAGTGGACAAGCATATCGGACTTTGGATCCGTCGACGGCAGTTCGAATCTGCCCGGGGCTATAAGGCCGGAAATGCTAAATGAAAGTGGAATGCCGCATAAGGCCACTGGGTTCAATATTCATGACTACACCCTTATAACCGGGAAGCAGGCATTGTTTTCTTCACCGCGCTTCATGAAAACAAAACTCTGAATGTACTGATCAGGATGCAGGATCATAACCTTTTTAGTTCGTGACCTTATCCACTTAACTGTTCCGTGATCTGATATGATAAGGATAGTGGGTAAGAACAGCGTAAACAGGGACCTTGAAAAATCCGAGCCCATATCGTTTGTTGTTTCGGATCTCGGGTTGAATGTAAACTCCTACGTGATTCTTCTTAATGGAAGCCCGGCAACAACCGACGAGATTGCCGGACCTCAAGATGATCTTGTGTTTCTTGAGGTTTTTTCAGGCGGATGACTGTTGAAAATAAATTTAGACATGAACTTCTCAAGGACGCAGAAGTGTTCTCCGGATTCAAGAGGATCAATGATTTCCATTGCATCTTTCTGTTCGTCTATATTTTTCCCTATATTGACATTTTTAAGCCCTTTTCTAACAACCTCTCCGACTGTTTTCTGTTCCCGGATAAGGTCCACGTAAAGACGGTCACCAAATATATACGGACCTCTTGATCTCTTCATATTCATCCATTTGCTGTAGAAATCCAGCGAACTCGGTTCGTCCACCGGAGGGCCTTCATGTATCTTCAGTGCCGGGACAGCCCTGTTTTCGGACTCTATGAGAACCTCGATATTCTCTTCTGTGCAGATTTCCCATGAAATGGGCCTCAGGTCGTTTTGTTCCATTATTTCCCATACAGAATTCTTGAATCTCATGACCTGTGGATACAGGATATCCTCTGTCAGATCAGGCTTTCTGAGTCTGAAAATAGTTATGCTGGTTCCTCTCTCAGCCTTATTCTTTCCGCCTTCAGGGACATTTTGGGGATTATCCGGAAGTTTTCCATTGATATAGAGCCGGCTGCAGAATTTCATTCTTGAAAGGTTTTCCGCGCTTATTGCTGCAGATGCATTTCTTGTCTCGTCGGTCGGATCAATGACTATTGCAGCAGAATCGAACTTTTCAGTATTGTCCGGATTTCCTATCCTGAGTTTTCCCCTCATCTCAGCAAATGCTTCAACGGTTTTCTGAAAACTCCCATAGTTCACTATGAGAAGTTCACATATGTATCCTGAAAAGCCCGAGATGCTGGCGTCAGCGCCATATACTCCTATATATTTCATGAAGAGCTTGAGCTTTCTTACCTCATCCCTTCCCACAGAATCCAGGTTTGCACGGACATATTCAGTGTGGAGGGGTGTCCTGTCCACTGCACTTAGTTTTCTATCTCCAGGCTTCATTACGTAGCATGGCACAATATCCACTTTCCTTTTGTTAATAAATCCAGTGACGTAAGGATGTTCAGCATATTTTTCTCTGCCGTTCTCCAGGACATGGTGCCCGATGGCCAGACCGAATTTTTCCATTTTGGATCTGGCATATTTTCTGTCAAACCTCACAAAAACGTCTATGTCCCCATCCCGGAGATTAGTGCCTTTGGCGACGGACCCCACAAGCACAGGGTCAGCCTCCAGCCCATTTTCACTGCAGTACCGGGTAATTTTACTGAATATCGAATCAACTATTTTCTTTATACTTTCCTCTTCAGCTGAATCCGGCCTGGAAAGGGAAAGAAGTTTGTTAATGTCGTTCATTTGTTCAGCAGATTCAAAATTGCCTGGGCAGGTTCGCCGTCAGCACCTTTCAGGGCTTCAATGGCCTTATCCTTTCCAACACCCGTCTGGTCCATTACCAGTTTGATGTCTTCGGTGTTGTATGGAGAAACCTCTTCCTGCTTCACTTCCTTCACGTCCTTAGGTACCTCCTTCATGTTGCCCACAATCTGGAAGGATTTCTGGCCCTGTGCCTCTATCATTGTGACAGCCGCATTTTCTATTACATAATTTTTTGTATCCCCGTAAAGAACAACTTTTTTGACATCTGTCATCTCGTTTGATTTAATGCCCATCTGGGCCATCATCCTCTTCACTTCTCTTGAATTGAATTTTCCAGGTATCATGTTTCCTCAAATATAAAGAGGCTAATTAAATTTAACCCGAATTCAAAAATCACTGGTTTGCCGGTTTTGGTGAATCTACCGATGATCTGTAGCCCTGTGCGAACATGGTTATCATCAATGCAAGTATAGCAGGGAATATTGCAAACCCGAAAAGAAGCCTTGGAGATCCAGCCCATAGAAGAGAACCGAGCAGCGGCGCTATTATTAACATAGGCACTGAAAAGAATGCTGTAGCGGCCCTGACCCTGTCCGCATCTGTAAGGCTGAACCTGTTCCACTGGTAGCGGTTGAACCCGCTTTCCGTTAATGTTATGACTGCAATGAAGGCAAATCCGACCACGAAGAGGTAACTTGAAATGGCTATGGAGAAGAAAACCATGGCTACCATTATAATTCCCGGCCTTAGAACATAAAAGAGCCTGGAAAATGAGCCGGAAACAAACATTCTTCCCACGTATTTCAGGAAGAAGGATGCTGCTCCCAGTATTCCGAAAAGGATGAAAACTGGCCTGAGTGTCAACCCGTCCTTTATGGCGAGTGCCGGGATGAAAACTGTTACCGAGCTCAGTGAAAGTATGGTGAGTATTTCCACCACTATTATTACAATAAGAAATTCCCTGTTCTTCATTCGGCTCAGGCTTTCAACGATTTCTATGGGCTTTCTCACCACCTCTTTTATGTCAAGATGCATGGGTTTTTTGTCGACCGTCTTCTTGAATGGCGAGAATATCATCATTGAAGCTACTGCTGAAAGAATCATTATGAGAGACAGAATGCCGTATATATATGGCGCTTCCTTTGTGGTAAATGCGGCAAAAATGAAAAATCCCACAAATGCCCCAACCAGTGATATATTGCTTACCTTTGACTGTGAATCCTGCCCGTCGAATTTTGCAACTGTTTTCTCCTTGATGGCAGCCCTGAAGAGAGCGTTGAAAATGAAAATAAGGATAAATGAATAAAGCACTATACTGAATGACTTTGCAAGGAATACCAGCGAAGTGGATATTCCCATTGCCATTGTTCCTATGACAATGGCATTGTCCGGTCCGGCCATGTTGACATAGAATTTAGATGGAATTCTTGCCAGGTAACCAACCAGGAGTGAAACGCCCATGATAACGCCAAGGAGATAAAGGGAAATCTTAAGATCATAAAACAGGAAAGGCAGTGCTACCCATATGACGGAGGTAAAAGCCCCGCTTACTGCGTAAAGGCCCACAATAGAAAGCTGTTCCCGGCTCATGGTACCTGTGCTATTGTCCAGGAATCCTGAAATTCTGAAAGTTCTAATGGGACGTTATTTTGTAAGTGATATTTATCTTTATCATTTGTTGGACGAAATTTTTCATTTTTTCTGAATTGTCAATAACTTTGCCACCCATGACTTCACATTCTCACAGTAACCGCCGAATGCAAAAGCCGAGGTGGCAAAGATATTAATAAAGCAAACATATAAGCAATCAAGCCGTGATAGCTCAGTTGGGAGAGCGCCAGACTGAAGATCTGGAGGTCGCTGGTTCAATCCCGGCTCACGGCATACACTTGAATGACAAACAATTTTCCGATTTTATCTTTCCTGGATCTGGATAAATGGTCTTAATTGTACAAGTTTTTGATTGAGACGGCTTTAATGTGTTGAAAGTGTAATACCACATTCTCATTGAAAAATAAACCAGTGATTATTTAACGCTGGCCTGTACTGTGTTTAAGTAGCTGCCTTGTTCAAATCTATATAAACGAGTTTTGCCTTTATGAATCCTTATCATGTCATTAATAGTGCAATTCTTTTGTCCAGTAAAAATAATCAGCGCCTGAACATCAGTTTTCCTACATGTTTAAGGATCCAGTCCACCAGCAGGTTGTAAGTCCTGATTCCCTCTTCCATTACTGAAACTGTCCCATTTTCTTCCTTTATAAGATTTTTCAGGCACATCCAGTCAAAATAAAGCAGGAATTTGTCATATGAGATTTCTGACGCCCCTGCAAGCCTGGTCTTGTTCATCGGGCCCTTCTCAATGAGGTTTTTTATTACTCTTGCCACAACGTATAGATCTGGTTTAAATTCCTGCACCCTGGAATTCGAAATAAAACCACCTCAATTCTGCCACAAGATTGTCCATATGCCATAATTCAATGTAACTCTGCTTTATTGTTCTGTCTCCCAGAGCAACTATCAAGAGTACAGAACCAAGAAGTACCACGTACAGGTCAATGGGTATTCCAAAAATCCCAGTGATCAATATGCCATACGCAAAGAAAAGGATTACAAAAATAATCCCAAGCTCCAGCAGAATGGTCAGGGAACTGATCATTATGAATGCCTGTTTAGCTTTCTTTAGGCTTAACAGGATACCTTCCCAGTCACTTTCCTCTATTATGCGAATGATGCCGATAATTCCCTCCTTCAGATATTCGTCCCAGCTGTTTTCAACTGGTTTTGTGAAAGGTTTGTGAAGTATTCTGTAAACAAGTAATCCAGCAACTCCAAAGAGAATCAACACAGGTATTCCAATTCCAATACCTACCCCATTGGATCCTATCTGGATATATCCCATTGCAGGATTCAATGTTTTCAGATCGTAAAGATTTGAAGCGAGTGAAACCAGATTTGCGGCAAGAACCGCAA
>JAJZKX010000151.1 GCA_021850745.1 Thermoplasmata archaeon | reverse complement strand
CCATGATCCAGGCCCCCTTGAGAATATTGAACGGTTCACTGGGAAAGGAATTCACTGCCAGCATCCTTTCTAACGAGATTGAATTTAACGCTGCCTCACTGACTACAGTGACATTCCAGTCCCTGAAACGGTGAAATTCTGCTGAACAAAGCTATTACATTGTTTGCTATCTGGTAGATACAATGATCGAGGAAAAATCCATCAGGTTGAAGGTCGTAGAGTCTAATTCATTAGATCCATTCAAAGCCAGGGTAAGGTTAGATAGAGAAATAATGGAACAGTTGAACTTAAAGCTCAATGACTACGTGGCAATACGTGGCAATAATTTTGCCATCGGAAGAGTTTACGAGATGCGTGAAGATGATTCAGGCAGGGAAGAAATAAAGATAGATTCGGTTATGAGAGAGAACTGCGGTTCAAAAGTCAATGATACAGTGGAAGTTTACAAAGTTGATCCAGTCCCGGCAAAATCAGTAAAACTTACACCAGCCGGAAGAAACTACCCAACCCTGAACATTGAACTTATTGACTTTTTCAGGAGACTCCTCTACCAGACCCCACTTTTTAACGGAAACGTCATTGCAGTCAATCTTCCTGGAGATTTCAGGATAGGCAGCACGTCCAATCCACTATACAGGTCCATTGAAACTGAGCCGTCTTCCTGTGCTGTCTACATTTCCAATGAGACTGAGCTGATTCTGGTATAAAAAAAAAGTGCTTCCCTCAGGTGATTTTGAACTTCCTGAGAACATTTAAATCATGGTCATACATACACTATGGCGAAAATAATGACAGTAATGTATAAAATATGTGTATATGGTTCATTACATAGCAATTTACTGAAAGACAGATCACTGAAGAAAAATGGGGGTTCATGATATGCCCGGAAAACTCAGGGAGAACTCGATTGGGCTTAAGGAAAGCATGTTCCAGGGTGTTGCCGGGGCGGCACCGACAGGAGCGGCCATAGCAACGCTGACAGGCGCAGCTTATTATGCGCAGGGGTCACTCCCTCTTGTTGCCTTTATTGCTTTCCTTGTAGTTATGCTCAATGCAGTCATAATCAGGAGAATCTCTGCAAAAGTGGCTGGATCCGGTGGATATTATGGTTACGTCAAAACAGGTTACGGAGTGGGACCGGCACTTTTTGCAGGCTT
Organism: Thermoplasmata archaeon; assembly: GCA_021850745.1. The sequence goes on along the minus strand of JAJZKX010000151.1, from coordinate 4,321 downwards.
TTTTTACATATTTTACCAGATTATGGCCCTCTGTCTCATAGCACTTAGTGTTGCCGTCTTTGTCCCTCCCCTTATGGGATACGTTTTTGGAATTACCCTCCCTTCATATTCATGGTTCCCGCTCTTGCTTGTAACTCTTTTGTTTGGACTCTTTGTATCCGTTTCAGGGATACGTGGGTCCACCAGATATACAATGATTATGGCAGTAATTGAAATTACAATCATAAGCGCCTTTGGGATATATATCCTGGCGTCACATCCGTCAATAAACACTGCAAGCGTTTTCACCACGCAATATTCACTCAATGGAATAAGTGGGATTGGCATAGGAGTCCTGCTCATGTATACTGCATTTTCCGGTTTTGGTGCATCTACCCCGCTTGGAGAGGAATCAGTATCTCCAAAAAGGAACATAGGTATTTCGGTTGTATTTACCGTCATTATTCTCGGGATCTTTTTTGTCTTCACCGCATATTACTTTACTGTTGCATGGGGACCTTCACTTATGGGACAGTATGCTTCAGAACTTATTCCGGGAGTGACCATAATAAATGGGTTCATTGGAAAAGCTGCAGCAATTGCCGTAACACTTCTTTTCATAAACAGCCTTCTCACCGGAACCGTGGTGGTTACAAACGGAACATCAAGGGTTATGATGAGCATGAGCCGTGACAGGATGCTGCCAAGCGGACTCTCGAAGATACATCACACACATGTAACCCCCTGGGTTGCTGCATCAACTGTGGTTATCTCTGCAATCCTCATAGGGTCAATTTCAGTAATATTCATGGGTGGCTTTAATGCATTCATATTTTCAGCAACCGCCGCTACCCTGGGAGTTCTATTTGTGCATGCCCTTATCAATGCATCGCTGCCTCCCCTGGACCGGAAATTTTCTGGAAAGTTCAGTTACACGAATATTGCAATGACGCTGGTCTCAATAATAATTTTTGCTTTCATATTCTATAGCACATTCATATCAATAAGCCTGCCAGTTATAGCCGGAACAGCCGTTTTTATTGGCTGGCTTCTTGTAAGTGCCATATATATTGTCTCAAAGAGAGGTAAATTTCCAACTATAACCATAGATGCATCAGATTAATCAGTATCAGGAATCTGCCTCATTTTTTTTCTAACCATATTCATTATATTTTCTGGTATTGCAGGGATTTCCGGGTGCTTTCTGATTGCCTTCATGAATATCCTGTTATCTTTTACCTCAAGGTCATGTTGCGGATTCATTCTTGTGGCAATTGCCCAACCTATCTTCTCCATGTCAGAAAGGTCTATGTCGTCCGCAACCTGCAGATTCAGGTTTCCATTTTCCTGCATCCTGTGGGATATAACAACCTTTGAATCACCGGAAACAAGTTCTGTTTTATCTTTGCTGGAATACTTCATAATTTTTTCCTGTGTGCCTGAAGTTGTAAACAGAACTTTGCCTGCTGTTCCATCCGTTTCGGAGGTTATATCGGAACTTATTATGTACATGTTCCTGAAAATAAGGATATTTTCACCCTTGGATATGTCTGTCTGTGCAAGATTCATCATTGCCCTTTCAAAGGCAAGATCTGTTTTTCCGTTGTTGATAAATACGATTTTACCCCATAATGAATCGGTGCCGACAATCCCTGTCCCGAACTGTCTGGCGATTGCCATGCTTCCATTCTCCACATATCCTAAACTGAGGTATCTTGACCCATAATGTGGCCATACAATACTGTAAACCGGGCCCTTTGGCATGAACTTCCTGAGCGATTCAGTAACAGCTGCCGTCCTGGACATTGAGAACAGATTTATATGTTCTGAGGAATTTGATGGCTGTATATCATAAAAGATTGGGGTTTTCCTCGACATTATTGTTTTAACGTGAGCCACATTTTTTGTGGAATCCTGCCCCATGTATCCAGTGTACTCTGCAAAAGGACCTTCATCAAACGTTTCATCCGGGGAGCATTCTGCCTCCACTACAATTTCGGAGTCTGAAGGAACAGGAAGATCATTCGAAATGCCAGAAGTGTATCCGGCATTTATAATTCCTCCGGCTTTTGCATATTCATTTCTTGTGAAAGCAGCGCCAAGAATGTAAAATACAGGATGTGCACCAATTATAACGGAGACTTCCAGTTTTTTTCCATTTTTTCTGCAGTAGTCAAGATAACCCCACAAATTACCGTGGCTTCCTGCATCAAATGCATACCTGTCCCTGCCAATCAGCTGAATTCTGGTGAAACTTAAATTCAGGATATCCTCATTTCTGGGGTCCCTTGAAAGAACCAGTCCTGAGGTTATATATCTCCCAAAACCTGATCTTGAACCGTCAGAGATATAATGCCTAGGAACTGGCAGCGAAAAGATATCAACGTCGTTCCCTTTCCTGATTATTTCCTTTACTGGAGGTTTTGACTCCAGCGTGTCAATGAAAAAAATATCATCACCTGAAAGAACAGAATTCCATTTTCTGAGGAAATCCGGTATATTGCCATAGCCGGTTGCCATTGCGATCCGTTCCTCAGATCCCAGAAGATTAGTTACAATGCTGAAATCAGGGTAATCTTTTATATTTTTGAAAAGAAGTGCAGGATTTTCTCCTGCGGTTATAAGAGAATATGCCGTTATTTCGTATTCCGTGTCAGTTTCATCCTCAATAATCCTTAATGAATTATTTCCGGCCCTTGAAAGTTGATCGAGAAAAGACCTGAGAGACTGCCTGCCGTGGATTTCTGACATGCCACTGAATTATCTGGTTGTCCATAAATATTGGGCATGTTTGCCAGCAATATGGGTGCCTTATGAGAATCACATGGATTCACTCCGATCAAGCAGATAGTCAGCAAGAGCCACTTCCGTCCCTGAAAGCCCCACGGAAAGAAACAGCGTTATCGCATCCCTGGCTTTTCTTCCTGGTATTTTGCCTGAGACTATGTCCGATAGATCCACAATATGTTTTTTTAGATTTGTTCCCGACAGGAAATGGGGAGGATCATAGGAATCAAGCTGAACTGGAGAATCAGTTGCGATGACTTCGGCATTCTCAGCAATTTCATAATCAAGTTCGTGTTCGTCTACACTTTTCCTGCCAACAGTGATGACGTGAGTTCCCGGCTTTATATCGGAAGATTTTACCACCGGAGAATGACTGGTTGTGGCCAGTACCAGTACATCCGATAAACGGGCAACAGAACCAGAACTTTCTTCTGTAACAGTTTTGATGCCGGTCATTTTGCCTATTTTATCCGCGAACATCCTCCTGTGCTGATCATCCCTAGAATAAACATGGATTTCCCTGAAATTCCTCACGGAAGCAGAGGTTAATGTTTGTGTGAATGCCTGTGATCCTGTTCCTATTATTCCCAAAACCCCAGAATCCGGATTCGACATATATCGCGTTGAAACTGACCCAATTGACCCGGTCCTAAGTGCCCCCAGATAATCTCCCATAACCGCGCCTTTGAGTTTCCCGTTTCGGCTGTCATATACCATTGTGATCTGGTCACCCCCGAATGTTGTATATACCCTGAATCCCATTATACGGCCCCTTGAGCTTCCTCCAGGCGTGAATACTATTTTACCATCCGGAGAATCCAGATGCATTCGTGGGGGGGAAAAAAGTAACCATCAGATTTTTCCCTAAAGACCCTTTCCATTACACCAACAGCCTCACCTGGGCTGATTTTCATAACGTCACTGTCGTTTAATATTTTCATAACTGTACATGATGCTTAGGGTATTTATTATCCTGAAACCGTGAAGCCTGGTTGATATCTATCAGAGCTTGATCAGTTCATCCATTCTGACAAAAGCAGGATCATCTGACCTGAAACTGTCAGGATTCTTTCCTCTTGCGACTGCAACCGAAAGTGAAAGTAGCTGGAGTACTATGAGATTCACAAGGGGAGAAAACTCTTCCTGCACTTCCTGAACCACCACCACATTTTTTCCCGCCGAACTTTCCCTGTCAGTGATTTCAATGACACTGGCATTGAGTGATTTCAAAGTTTTTGAAAGATTCTCCATTCTCTCATAAGATTTGCCTGATGAGGTTATACAGATAAAAATATCGTGCGCAAGATCTGCGGCCCTCACCGGCCCATGTATAAGCTGTTCCACCTCATATCCATAAGCCGTTACATAACTGGTTTCCTGCATTTTCAATGCCGCCTCCATGGCAGTTACGGCATTTGGGCCTCCTCCACTTATCCAGATCCTGTGTGAAAAATCCAGTCTCTTTGAAATTTCCGCCAGTTCCTTTTCAAGTTTAAGTGCCTTTTTCAAGGCTTGTAAAACCGGTTCTGCAAGTTTTTCCAAAGAAGTGTTTCCA
>JAJZKX010000150.1 GCA_021850745.1 Thermoplasmata archaeon | reverse complement strand
TTTTCCATCTGGAGCCAAGAAGACCCATATGCCCGCCCATGCATGACCCGCAGGTTGGATTGGTCACGATCCCTCCGGCCTTCACTATTATTGGGATGTAGCCAAGTTCCATTCCTCTTAGATAGATGGACTGGGTTGCTGGCGTAACAATCAGCCTGGTTCCATGATGCACTTTTCTTCCCTTAAGAATCCTGGCAGCCACTTCAAGATCAGACAGTTTTCCATTGGCGCAAGAACCGATGGTGCACTGGTCAACCTTTATTCCCTGGATATCATCCACCGGCCTGGTATTCCTGGCAACGGAGTCTGGAAGTGCGGCCATGGGTACCACCTCGGACATGTCAAGCTGGTATGTGCCTGCATAACTGGCAGATAGATCAGGAGACACCGGGGAATAGTTCTGGATTCCTCGTTCCTGAACATAGGACCGCAGTACCTCATCACCAGGAAAGACAGCGAATTCCGCACTCAGCTCAGCGCACATTGTTGAGATAACCGTCCTCTGATCCATGTTCAGGGCCGCCACACCGCTTCCTGAAAACTCAATGTTCATGTTAGGCAGGTCCCCAAGATCTCCGGCTATTTTCAGGAAAACATCCTTGGCCTCAGACATTCCCGAAAGTTTTCCAGAAAGGTCAACCTTAAGTGTTTCACCAACAATGAACCAGGTTTTTCCGGTGCACATGACCTGCATGAGCTCAGGGGTCCCCAGTCCCCTGCTCAACATGTTGAATGCCCCGGCAGCCACTGAATGGGAATCCGTATTTGCCACAATCTGGCCGGGATAGAACCAGCCTGACTCGGCAGCAAACGCATGGGATATCCCACCAGACCCGTAGTCATAGAAATCGCTCAGGTTCAGTCTTTTCACCAGCTTTCGTATCTTGGCAGTGCCGTTTGCCATCTCCACGTTGGGCGCCGGGACGAAGTGATCGAAAATGACACTGATCTTTGATCTGTCAAAGACCTCTGCCGGTGGATTCTGAATCAGCTCAGGATGCTGGCCGGCTATGTCAAGCAGAATTACCCTGTCCACGGAGACTGTTACTATGTCACCCGGCTCCACCCTATTTGAACCGTCCAGAGAATGTGAAGCCAGTACCTTCTCAACAATATTCAGGCTGTTCCTCTCCTCTTTTCGCTGATAACAGTGCCCTCCTTCTGGCTTCGTTCCAGATTCGCCAGTGCATCAGCCACTATCTCTGCGCTCCGCCATACGTCCTCAAGTGATATTTCCTCCAGTTCTGTATGTGAAAGCTGAGGGTTGCCTGGCCCATAGGTCACACAGGGTATTTTCCATCTGGAGCCAAGAATGTTCATATCGCCGCTCCCGCTCTTGAAAAGCAACTGCGCTTCATTTCCGGTGTTCTTTCTCACAGATTCCTTGAAGGCTGAGATCAAAGACGTCTTCAGACCTGAAACATAAGGTTCCACACTGCTTCTGATCACGAAAGAAGGCTCAGAAGCGGTGGAGGATTTCACCAGATCCAGTATTTCTGCAAGGACCTCCCCCTGTTTCCTGGACGGAGGGTATCTTATATCAAGGGTCATCGCGGCATTTGAAGGGGTCATGTTATCTGCATCTCCTGCCCTTATGGACGTGAGTGCAGCTGAAACACTGGAAAATTCCCTGTTCTTTCCATATTTATCCCTGACCGAGTTCCAGGCCTCCACGGCAGATTCCACTGCACTCTGGCCCAGCCATGGTGCGCTGGCATGCACCTGCCCTGACCTGAATTCCAAATCCAGAAGGATGCGCCCGCGATAACCCACTGTTATGCCTGTTACTGCAGAGGGCTCGCCAAAAATGGCGTAGTCTGATCTGGGCTGGCTGGAAGCTACTTCCATTATACCTTTCCCCGGTCCCTCTTCACCGACGGCAGCAATCATCCTTATTGTTCCGCCGAATCCTCTCTGTTTCGCAATGGATGCGCCGAACATTAGAGATACCAGTGAGGATTTTGCATCGGTTGTTCCCCTTCCATAAAGCGTGTTGCCATCCTCTCTTACCGGTAGCTCGCCCGGAACGGTGTCAATGTGCCCGCAGACAAGAACTTCCGGCGATGCTCCACTGAAGGTGGAAACGCCATTCCCAGCCCTGTCCACAAAGAATTCGTCTGCGCCCAGGCGCAACATTTCCCTTCCAAAGTATTCTACAGCCTTCTCCTCGTTCCCTGTTGGAGAATATATATCCACAAGCTCTTTCACCACCCTGTCTGTGGGATGCGTCACCTGAGGCCCTCCCTGACATAATCCATGATTTCGCCGGGAACATCCACCTGTGCCACCCTCACTGTGTTCTTGAACTCGGTAGTGCTGTTCACCTCGTGCACCACATAGCCATTTTCAGTTTCCATGATGTCAACCCCGAAAACGCCTTTCCCAACACTTCTTGCCGCTCTTATGGATATGTCCTCAAGTTCCGGTGTGATGGGACATTTCTCGGCTCTGCCACCAATTGCCGTGTTCGTCCTCCAGTCATCGTCCGACTGGTATCTGTAGATTCCTCCGATGACCCGGTCTCCCACGACAAATGTTCTGATATCCCTGGGCGGCCGCTTTACGAATTCCTGAAGATAGAAGATCGAATATAACGGATACATGTATTCCCTGTCCTCCATTACGGCCGATGCAGCTGTCCTGTCGTTGAGAAGCGCAACCATCCTGCCCCAGCTCCCTGTAACAGGTTTCAGGACTGCCCTGCCTCCGAACTTGGAGGAAAACTGCTTCATGGCTGTATCGTAAGAGGCTGCCACTGAAGTCTTTGGAGTTGGAACGCCATTCTTCACCAGGGCAAGTGATGTCAGCATCTTGTTTCCCGCCACATCAATGGTGTTGAAGTCGTTTATGACCTTCTGCCCCTTGAACTCCAGATAGGCTGTTGAATGCAGGCCGCGATAGTAGGAAGTACACCTCTGAAGAGTCACGGATCCGTATTCTCCGGGTAGTGGCCCATCAAGATCCATATCCATGTCCTTGACATCCACCATGTTGATCTCCATGCCTCGGTCCTGCCCGGCCTTGAGCAGTGCCTTTTCCTCCCATCTCACAAGATCGTAAACCATTGAGATTTTCATGCTGCACCTCCCTGCTTTAGCTGGTCATCAAGAGCTCCCTTTATTTCCAGGATGGCCTCATCCACCTGCTCCCTTGTCAGGATGTAAGGCGGCAGCATCCTTATGATGTTGATACCAGAGTAGAGGGTTATCACACCCCTGTCCAGAAGGTTCATCAGAACGGGCAGGAACCTGATTCTAAGCTCAAGGGCGAGCATCATGCCTATCCCTCTGGCATGGCTAACCAGACGATGGTTTCCCAGATCTTCCTGCATCCTTTCCAGAAAGTATTTTCCAGTATCCCTTGCCTTCTCCACGTATCCGTTCCTGAGCCGGTCTATAACTGCACTTCCTGCGGCACAGGCCAGCGGGTTGCCTCCTGTTGTTGAACTCTGCTCCCCTATTTCAAGGGCATCCACAAACTCACTTTTCCCCACTGTAACGCCCATGGGGATTCCTCCACCTATGCCCTTTCCTACCGTCATGATATCTGGTGTTATGCCCCAGTGCTCATGGGCCCACATCTTTCCGGTCCTTCCCAGGCCTGACTGAATCTCATCCATGATGAGAAGCGTCCCCGATGCCTCTGTCATTTCCCTCACTTCCTTAAAATACTGGTCCCCAGGAAGGTTTATTCCACCCTCGCCCTGAACCGGCTCCACAAAGACTGCTGCCACGTCGAAGGACGAAAGGGCTTTCCTGAGCATTTCTGCATCGCCGAATTTCACAAATTCAACATCGCCAACAAGAATATCATGGAACGATTTCCTGTACTTTGACGAATGCGTGACCGAGAGTGATCCCAGCGTCTTTCCGTGGTATCCCCTTTCCATGCTTATCATCCTGTGTCTCTTGGTGGACTTCACTGCAATTTTTATTGCAGCCTCAACAGCCTCGGTTCCGCTATTGGAAAGAAAAGCCCGGTTGAGCCCCCCGGGCGCTATTGACATGAAGTCCTTTAGAAATGCAGCTCTTGCAGGGCTGTAAACCGATGCGTGAGTTATGTAAACCTTCTCCATCTGCTGCATTATGGCAGCCTTTATTTTCTCATCAGAGTGTCCAAGTATGGCCACTCCGTAACCGCTCATCAGGTCCAGGTACTCTTTTCCCTCCAGATCCCATATGTTTGCGCCCTGGGCCCTGGCAGCCAGTACCGGTATCTTCTGGTAAGTTCCCGCCAGGAATTCATCCTCTATCTTCTGGAAATATCCATTATCCATCATTTTTCAATCACCGTTTTCATATTCCCCTGAATTGCATTTTCAAGCGGCTTTGATATGGAACCGGAACTGATTACGACCCTTCCGGCTCCGCCAGCCAGTGCCTCTCTTGCTGCAATTAATTTCTTATCCATTCCGTTTCCCACACCACGTATGGCTTCATCCAGTTCCCTCTCTGCAATATGCAGAACCAGCGAATCTTCACGCATTACACCAGTAACATTTGTAAGGAGGACAAGCAGATCAGCCTTCAGAGAACCTGCTATTGCCGCCGCAGCCCTGTCTCCGTCCACATTGAGCGCCTCCCCATCTTTGCTGACTGCTATTGGAGCTATTACCGGCAACTGGCCAAGATCCATAAGGCCATTCAGGAAGGCCGAATTGACCTCTGTTATCCTCCCTGTGTAGCCTCCATCTACAAACATGGGCCGTCCGTTCCCGCTCAGTATCTTCAATCGGCTCTTGCGCTCGGCAACCATCAGTCCTGCATCTATGCCGGTGATGCCCACTGAATTTCGGCCGTATTTTCTCAGGGCAAGAACAATATCGGTGTTTATCCTTCCTTTCATTGCCATAAGAAAGACCTCCATTGTTTGTGCATCCGTATATCTGCTCTTTACTCCATCAGGAGACGTGACAAATCTGGGTTCAATGCCAAGTCTCATCGTCAGGTCAGTTACTGCCGGCCCACCGCCGTGGACAAGAACAATCCGGTCATTCTCATAATATGCAATTTCCTTTATGAGAGAATCTGGAACTCCGCTGCTGGCAATGCTTCCACCAACCTTCACCACTGTGACCATGATCACACCAGCCTGAGAGGGGCCGAATTGAGGCCTGCATTTTCAGGGTATCCCATCATTATGTTCATTGATTGGATTGCGTTACCTGCTGCACCCTTGATCAGGTTATCAATTGCTCCTATGGCCACAACTCTGTTCACATGCCTGTCAATTGCAAATCCAAGGTCCACGAAGTTCGATCCGATTACCAGCTTTGGATCCGGGTACCTGAAGAGGCCGTTGGGATCCATCATGAACCTTATGAATGGCTCGTTTCGGTACATGGAGCGATAAGCCTTCCATAACTCGGTTTCCGTGGCCCTATGTTCTGTAAATATGCTTGATGTTGTCAGTATGCCCCTCACCATATTCACCGAATGTGCAGACATGGTAACAGTCACCTGTTTTTCGGCAGCAATTGATAATTCCTGCTCAATTTCA
>JAJZKX010000149.1 GCA_021850745.1 Thermoplasmata archaeon | reverse complement strand
TATTTCGATGCGTCGTCGTTCATAATCACGCTTATTCTCACGGGAAGCTTCATAGAATCAGTAACAAAGAAGTCTGCAGGTGATGCTGCATCCAGACTGCTGGAGATAATGCCTAAAACAGCACATCTTGTCACGTATAGCGGTGTGAAGGACATACCTGCCGATCAGGTGAAGGCCGGGGACAGAATAAGCATCCGCGCTGGAGAAGTCATTCTTGCCGACGGCACCGTGGATGATGGAACAGGCGATGTTGACCCATCCGCCATAACGGGGGAGCAGGAGCCGGTAACCGTAAAGCCTGGCGACCATGTAATATCCGGCATGAAAAACATGAACGGTGCTATTACAGTCCTCGTTGAAAAGGCAGGGCAGGATTCCACCATATCCAGAATCTATGAAATGCTTCAGGCAGCGTCTTCAGGCCGTGCCAAGATACAGAGAGTTGCGGACATTTTCTCTACGTACTTTGTTCCGGTTGTACTGATTTCTGCTGCAATCTCTGCCATCACATGGGCGATGATACTGCGTGGCACAGGCCTGGACATTTCCATTCCTGTCCTTGCCTTTGTTTCAGTTGTCGTAATCGCATGCCCATGTGCCATTGGGCTTGCTGCACCAATAGTCATGCTCATCACTTCGTCAACGGCATCATCAAAAGGTATACTGTTCAAGAATACCAGTGTCCTTGACAGGCTGGCCAGAACAACCATGGTGGTATTTGATAAGACAGGAACTGTTACGGAATCCGTACCCTCAATTGCAAGGATTGAGACCAATATGGAAATGGACGAATTTCTCTCATATGCGTACGCAATTGAATCCCATTCAAACCATCCTGTGGCAAGAGCCATAGCAAGATACTGCAGGGAACATGGCACATTGGAATCCGCAGCGTCGGATGTTTCTGAAAAACCTGGAACCGGGATTCAGGGGAGTGTTGGCGGTCACATGATAATCATGGAAAAATCCAGAGAGACCACAGGATCCGCCGTCTCAATGTCAGTTGATGGCATGTCTGCCGGCACCATTTTCATGGAATATAAAATTCGCCCCGAAATGCCTAGTGTTGTGGCGAAACTCCATGAAATGGGAATGAAGGTTGCCATGGTATCAGGAGACAGAAGGGATGCTGTTGAATCGGTTGCAGGAAGCACAGGCATTGATATCTACGAGGGCGAATGCACCCCGGAGGAGAAGGCTGCCATCATACAGGGCTACCAGGAAAAAGGGGAGTTTGTGGCATTTGTGGGCGATGGCATAAATGATTCGGTTGTAATGGAAACTTCCGATGCCGGCATTGCAGTGTCAAATGCCTCAGACATAGCCATGGACGCAGGCGACCTGATTCTCGCCAGGGATGATCTAACCCTTGTCGCGGAAGCAATGGTCATGGCAAGGCTCTCCATGAGGAAGATCAGGCAGAATATTGGGTGGGCCATAGGATATAATACCATTCTCATTCCCGTTGCCGCCGGAATACTTGTGCCCGCCTTCGGACTTGGCATCTATTCCTTCCTGCCAATGCTCTCTGCGCTTGCAATGGGGCTCAGCTCAACAAGTGTGGTTCTGAATTCCCTCATTCTGAAGCGGTCCTTCAGGATCACTTCCTTTGGCAGTTCAGTAAGATCGGTTGTGGCTTCCAAAGCGTGATGGGGACTCCTAATCTTCCGGATCCTTTACTTCTGACCTGACACCTTTACGTGAAGTAAGAACGCCTCCCTGAACAAAAGCCAGATGATTCAGTGCCTGATGGGTGGCATACCACATGACAGGGAGCATCACGAGCCATGCAACGATTGAAAATTCAGTCTGGCCTGAAAGGGTGAATGATGGCCATATTGCTTTCTGCAGTCTGTCTGTTATGTAAAAAATTGTCAGGGGAAGCAGGCTGAATATAACTGTTATGTATTCGTTGAACACATATCTGTCATTTCTATCCAGCATTGAATATGCGGTACCCAGAAGTACTCCACCGGCGAATCCTGAAATGGTCATTACACCGAATATTGATGGTGAATGGTAAGCTGCCTCCGTCATGAACGGCAAGAACCAGACAACAGGGATAAATGTTCCAAGAAATGCCATTCCAGAACTGATCCATCTGGAAGATTTGCCGTAAGGGATTATGCGGAAAAGCTCAACCATGAATACATAGCCAACAAGTACCATCAACATATTGGAAAGGAAGAAAAATAATGCGTATCTCTGCCAGGAATAGTAGATACCGATTGTGAAAAGCACTGGCACGGAAACCAGTATGAAGGCGACAAATACAATCTTCAATGTTTTCACGCCTTTCCACATGTCCGGCATGAAAAAAGCTACGTAATGTTTCCTCCTGTAGAGCCTTGAAACAAGTAAATACGTGCCAGCCAGGAGGGCAGCACTTACAAAGATCATGGGAACAAGAATTTCATCAATCAGGAGTATGCTCACAGCCGGAAGGAGAGCAATAAAACTCTCGCACTGGCAGCTGAGTGCCCCTGTCAACCCGTATACAGCAACCCCCAGTCTGTTGGAGAATGACTTATGACCGGTCAGGTATGTTATTATCTCGTGATAATTCTCCGAAACTAATGCCGCTATTCCGAAGAAGAGAATTAGCTCCACTGGGCTGAGAATCATGTTGATCTTTGTTGAAAGAACAGTTATGCCAAACTTTTCAAGAAGCGGAACCTTGAGGCCGATGAATACGAACATGGAGGCTGTACTCTCAATTGTTACAGGAAATCCAGGAGGCTGATTTGCCGGCCCCACAATACTACCTATTATGGCCATAAGAGCCAGCGTGATGAAAAAAGTAGGAACCCTGACCTTAAGATCTCCTGTGTCCCTGATGGAAAGTACATAGTAAATCAGAAATAGCCCCAGGGAAGATACAAGCATGAAGAACTGTGGAAAAGCTGCAAACGCAACAGTAAGGAATAAAAGGAAGGTAAGTGTGAAGGAAGCCAGGTAAAGCTGAAGTGGGTGCCAGTATTTCATGAAGACAGGCTGCAGAGCATAGAAAAGTACCATTATTGTGACGATTATTGCCATAGAACTAACTGCAGCAGTATCAATAACAAGATTCCCCAGTTCATATGCCATAAGTATTGAGATAAAAAATAGGATAAAGCTCAGGGAGAAAGCCAGTGCCTCCAGCGTTTTTCTCTGATTCAACATATGCTACCAAAAATAAAAAGTGGGTTATTTAGGCTATCATTCATGGTAAATGGTAGCCCTGTACATTCTCAGAACTGCACCGCCAATCAGCAATATGACACCCAGCCCAATTGCGTACAGCGAAGTTTTGAACACGGTGTCAGGGTTGATCACTGAAATTTCGAAGAGTATGAATATTGCTGATGCTGTGAATCCAGAACCCGCCAGTGTATAGGCATTCTTGCTCATGGGCTTGTAAACATCGGCACGCTGCGTAAATATGCCCCTTGAAATGGCGATCACCACTGCGGCTGAGATTGCTGTTACCATCAGTGTGAGTATCATTGAGATGGTGTACAGTAATGATGGCGCCCTGATGTCTGCAAGTATGAGCATACCAGATCCAAATGCGGAAACTGCCATTATGGCCATTGTTGCAAATGCCCACGGGGCATTCCTTACATGAATCTTCTCTTTTTTCATTGCATCTGCTATAACCCAGGTGAGCGAGATGATTGCAATGCCTGGCAGGAAGAAGAACAGCGCAACTTTCCAGTTTGCTATTGCAATACCAGGAGTAAGTGCCCCCCAGAGTGAAAGACTGGCGAGGTAAATCGTGCCAAGAATCGCAAAGGATACTGTTATGGGCCTGTCCCTCATTTTAAGTGAACTGCTCTTGTCAACATATGGAAGAATCAGGAGATAAACCAGCGGCATTCCTGCGAATATCACTGTGGCCCAGAATGGTGTTAAGGACTGTGCAAACTGGAAGTCAAGCTCCTTGTAAACAAACAGCAGGAACCATGGTGGATATGCCGGGACACTTGCTGCAAGGGGGCTTGTTGGCGATACCTGGGGGAATGGCGAGAAAAGTGGTGGAACGCCCGGAAGCAATGCCAGAATGGACGGGACTATTATGATAATCCCGAATGTCAGAAGCATCAGTTGAATCATATACACAAGATTGTAAGGATACCATGGTTTGTAGCTTCCATCATCATGATCAATTGCCGGAGCCTTATAGCCCGATTCCTCCCTCCTTGGCATGATGGTGTTGTATTCTGCCATGAAGAAATGCACAGCAAACAGAAGACCAATAACAGCCACGAGAATTATGTGCCAGGCAAGCATTCGTGAAAACAGAGAAAGTTGAGTACCGTTTCCGAAGAATATGCCCAGAATCCAGTTTCCAATTACAGGGAATCCGCCTGCTATGCCTCGGCCTACATCGGTGGCATCTGCCGAAAGCACATCTCCGCTCATTGAATAGCCGAAGAACCCAGCACCAAGTGTTGTCACCAGAAGGAGAACGCCTGTCAGCCACTGGCTTTCACGTGGATGCTTGTAGGCGCCTTCATAAAGATTCCTCAGAAGGTGTATATAGACCAAAACCACCATAGCATATGCGCCGTAAAGATGTGTTGTCAGGATGAACGAACCAAATGGCGTGCTGGAGAGAAAAGCCTCTGTACTTGCATACGCGTTTGAAGGTTCGTAGTAAAGCAGCAGAATGAGACCAGTGATAACTTCATAGAGAAAGGCGAACATTACCATTGCGCCGGTCCAGAACCAGCCGCCCCCCTTGGATCTCATATAATCCGGAACCTTACGTGGTATGGGCTGGGGTTCATTCATTATCTTTTCAATCATGTTTTCCTTTTTTTCATTCGGCATAACTGCACCTCAGCTTGTAGGAGTTAACGTTGTAATTTCTGTATATGTCGAGGAGGGAAGCAGGCTTCCACCGCTCAAATCACTGGAATGTCCATATATGGTTGGACCCACAAGGCTAGTAACACTGTATTGATCTTTTGAAGAATCATAAGCCAGAACAGTGTTGGGCAGCGGATGAGTGGTGGGGCCAGTTACCACTGCGAATCCCTTGTATGGATCATATGTGCTGCCATGGCAGTTGCAGTGTACCTTGCCAGGGTATGAAGATGATGATGGTGGATAGAAATGTATTATTGGCGGGATGCATCCAAGGTGCTGGCAAATTGCGCTGGAGGCCACCACCGACTTGTATGGCCCCACTCCTCCTGCTGATGTGAAAGTTTTGCCGGTTGCGGGTATTGTCACTGTTGTGGGATCTATTGCCTGATCATTGTTGCTGCTGTCTCCAAGCCTGAGAAGAAAATTAGGCTCGTTCTGCAGTGGATAATCAAAGAGTACAATGGTTGAATTATTAACCTTGAGATCGCTGGTGCCGATTGGCTTGCCGCTCTGAGAGTAAAGTAACAGGGTGGGAAAGGAACTGAATGCCGCCGTAATTGGCGGGCTCACATTCTCCAGCACGCCACGCAGTGCCCCTATGCCACCGGCGGCAATTGCCGCCACTCCAAGGAACTTGAAGAAATTTCTTCTGTCCTTGTCAACTGGCTCATCTACATCGTTCTTTC
>JAJZKX010000148.1 GCA_021850745.1 Thermoplasmata archaeon | reverse complement strand
GCCTTGTTCCAGCAAGAATTCTTTCAGACATGATCCTTGTCAAGAATCTTTATGCAATTAAGACTGAGCACTGGGGCCTCACTGCCACTGTGGATGGAAAGGCTGACCTCAAGTATGGGCTGAATGTCTCCATAGAAGGGAAGAATGTGCTTTTGGTGGATGATATAACCGATACCGGGCAGAGCATGGAACTTGCATATGATTATATAAAAACGCTGAACCCAAAATCAGTTAAAACTTCTACAATGCTTCACATAGGCCATTCTTCCTTTGTGCCTGACTATTTTGCCCAGTTTGTCACGGATAAGGAATGGACATGGTTCATATTTCCATGGAATGTTTATGAGGATATAACAAACCTTTCTTCCAAGATAAACATGGACCAGGATTCTGTGGACACAATAAAAAGCAAGCTCAAAGAGAGTTTTGATCTGTCAGTTAGAGAAAATGTCCTTGAAAAAGTCCTGAACCAAATGGCCAGCATGGGGAAAGCAAAGTCTGAAGAAGGCAAATATACCTATATTCAATCCTGAATAACTGTTCCGGATAGCCCGGATATGACATTATTCGCATCTTTCAACGAACCGATCCTTGCAACTTTTCCCCCATGCTCCACAAAATTTATGGCAGCAAGGACCTTTGGGCCCATGCTTCCCCTTGAAAATTGGCCATCCCCATAATATTTTTTAATTTCTTCCAAAGAAACTTTCCCCAGTGCCTTCTGTGTGCTTTTTCCAAAGTCCACGAACACATTGCCCACGTCTGTAAGCACGACAAATTCCTCGGCTTCAAGCATATGAGCAAGAACATATGATGCAAGGTCCTTGTCTATCACTGCATCGACCCCCCTGTAGAAATTTCCTTCCTTGCATACTGGTATGCCGCCACCCCCTGTGCATATAGGAAGAAAACCCGCGTTCAGGCAGTTCATGATTGCATTTTTTTCCAGGATGTCAAGAGGCATGGGTGAAGGCACGCATCTCCGCCAGCCTTTCTCTGTCTTCATGAAACTCCATGCGGTAGAACTTTTCAGTTTGTTATATTCTGCCTCATTGTATACTCTTCCCACAGGTTTGTCCGGATTCCTGAATGCTGAATCCTGATCGCTCACGATGGTTCTTGTCAGTATGTTGACTGCTTCTTTGCCTATTCCTGATCTTGATCTTACCTGTTCATAGGCTTCAATAAGTATTTCACCAATGAGCCCCTGAGACATTGCACCAAGAGTGTGCATAGGCATTGATGGCGGCAAATTCCCCGATTCCTGGTTTCTCAATATAAGGTCGCCAACCTGTGGCCCGTTTCCGTGGGTTATGATAACATCTTCTTTGACTATTATATCGGATAAAGACTCAAAGGCTATTACGGCTCTGCTTACCTGGGTTTCATAGTCTCTTGAGTCTTCATTCTCCATCAGAGCATTTCCACCCAGTGCGATTACAATTTTGCTCATTTTATCACAGAAAACGTAGATTTATTGCATCTATTTAAGAGAAAGCACAGTTATTAAAGGCTAAATTGTGTTTAACAAAAAATCCATAATTGAGTGAAAAATGTTTAAACCTTGGTGTAATTTTAAATCATGGATGTTGAGATAAGAGTTAAAAGCGATAAAAAATTTGAAGATGTATGCTCAGCCCTGCCTGAAAAAGTTAAGGAAAACGGGTTTGGGGTTCTGGCGGAAATTAAAACCAGTGAAATCCTGAAGTCCAAGGGCTTCGAATATTCTCCTCTTAGGACCTATGAGGTTTGCAATCCTTCATTTGCTTCAGAAATACTGAATATTAACAAAAGATTCGAATCACTGCTTCCATGCAGGATCGTTGTAAAAGGCGTTGAAGGAGGTTCAGAAATTGTAGGGCTGTTGCCTGAAGCGATGGCAAGCCTGGTTGGCGATGGTAAAGCCAATAATACTATGCTGAAGGTTCAGGGAATTATTAAGAAAATAGTTGCAGAACTTGCTGAATAAACTTTCACTTTAAAATACTAAAAAATATTCTGCGAACTTTTTATGTCATAATGAAATAACATGCCATGAAATTAACAGTGGCACACACGCCTGATCCTGATGACGCATTCATGTTTTATGCAATGGTCACAGGAAAGATTGAAACCAGCATGGATTATGAACAGATAATAAAAGACATAGAAACCCTCAACCATGAAGCAAAGACAGGAATGTATGACGTAACGGCAATTTCGGCCAATGCGTATGCGGATGTGAATGAAACATATGCCCTGACAAGATCGGGTGCCAGTTTTGGCCTAAAATATGGGCCACTGGTTGTGGGCAAAAGCGAGGTTGATTTTAAAGAGGCAGTTATAGGTTCACCCGGGCTTGGCACTTCAGCCCATCTTCTCTTCAGGATGTTCGTGGAAAAGGATGCTGACCTGAGGCCTATGAGATTTGACCTGATCCCGGATGCAATTGTAAAGGGAGATATCCAGGCTGGAATAATCATACACGATGAACAGTTGACTTACGGGGAAAAGGGCCTTATAAAACTGGCGGCAATCTACGATGAATGGAAGAAATATGCAGGAGACCTTCCGGTGCCCCTTGGATTTAATGCCATAAGAAAATCTCTTGGGAAAGAGGTCATTGCAAACTATATCAAGGACTTCGAGAACTCAATAAAATACGCTCAGCAGCACGTGGAAGAAGCTGCAACATATGCGATGAAATACGCAAGATACACGGATCTTGAACTTGAAACCAGGTTCATTCAGATGTATGTAAACGATCTTTCAATCGATTTTGGCAACCCCGGAAGAAAAGCACTTAATATGTATTACGGCAGAGCCTTCAAGATGGGGCTTCTCCCAAAATTCGAAATGGAAATTGTCTGATTCCAATTATTTTCTTTCCATTTTTGAGCCTGAATTTGCAAAACCAGGATAATTCTGTTTCTGCAAATTGAAAAACAATCCTGAAACCGTTCTGCCTTCATGGAAAAATAAAGCTCAGTTTCAGGTTTCTTCTGTCTTCAGTGCTGAGGGAGAGGCGTGTGATGGTGTTTCTATTTCCCTTTTGCTCTCTGTTCTTGATTCATCATATATGACCCTCTTTCCCCTCAGTGCTGAAAGTATTGCCCCAATAATGAATATGAAAAATCCTGCGATAAAGGCCATCCTCAGGGAAGTCATGAATGAACCTGCCAGTGCTGTTGGGAACCATATTTTTCCTTCCAGTGTCAGGATCACTGAGTGTGGTATGAGTGCGCTGAGGCCTGCAAGTGCAGGTTCTGATAGAATTGTCCCTACCGGGTTATACCCAAGAAACGCAGAGAACAGTGCTGATGTTGGTGGAAGCTTGTCAAATACTGGTATTAAAACAGGTGCACCGGATGTTGCAAGTGCCGGGCCAAATGAACCGGGCATAAGCCTTGTCAGATACACAAGGACAATCGTAAAGAAAATTCCCATGCTCGCTGTCTGGCCTGTGTTTTGCAGTGTAGCCCTCATTCCAGATGCGACACCCCTCAACTGTGGCTTTACCGAGTTCATCACTGCTGTAATATTTGGAGCCGCAAACATTCCCATTCCTGAACCCATCATAAAAAGCATCAGTGCAAATGGAATGTAAGAAAAGTTGTAAGGCAGTGTTGCAAGCAAAAGGAATGCAACTGCACTTATTGAAAGCCCGGCTGTTGAAATCAACCTTGCGCCAATCTTGTCAGACAGTGCTCCGCTGACAGGACCAAAAACAACAAATCCCAGCATCATTGGAATTGTGTATATCCCTGCCCAGAATGGAACAGAGCTGTAACTGTACCCATGCAGGGGGAGCCATATTCCCTGAAGGAGGATAATAATCATGAACATCATTCCGCCCATTCCCATGGACTGAAGCATGCTTGCAAAGCTGCCTGTTGCAAAAGCCCTGTTCCTGAATAATGAAAGATTGAACATTGGCTGTTCAACTGCCTTTTCTATGAATACGAAAGCTATGAGGAAGAATAATCCGATGGACATTGATGCAATCACGTATGGGTTTCCCCACCCCATGCCTGAACTGCCATAGGGCATCAGGCCATATGTTACTCCAAGGAGGATAAGTGTAAGCCCGCCTGCGAACGCAATATTGCCTGGAATGTCAAGTTTTTGTTTTTCGTGCCTTGTGGAAGTTTCCTTAAGTTTGGCGTATGACCATACCGTTCCGATTATGCCCACTGGCACACTTACAAGGAACACATCCCTCCAGTATATTGTTGCAAGTATGCCCCCAAGGATAAGCCCTATGAGTGAGCCGGCAAGGGCTGCTATCTGGTTGAGCCCCATTGCTTTGCCCCTCTCATTTGCAGGGAAACTGTCTGTAATGATAGCAGCGGAATTGGCGAAGAGGAACGATGCCCCGACAGCCTGGATCATCCTGAACAGAATCAGTTCCAAACCCGCTGTGTCACCTGTTCCTACAGTGAGGTACAGCAATATTGAGCCAATGGTAAAAATAAGGAATCCAAGGTTAAAAAGCCTTACTCTCCCAAAAATATCTGACAGCCTTCCGAAGGTTACAAGAAGAACTGCTGTCACCATCATATATCCCATCAATATCCAGAGCAGGTACTGGAATGAGGAGCCAAGGAATGGGTTCAGCCCTATGCCCTTGAAGATTGCCGGCAGTGAAATCAACACGATGGTGCTGTTAATTGAAGCCATCAGTACACCAAGTGTTGTGTTTGACAGTGCTACCCACTTATACTTGACCATCTTTAATCATCCGCCTATTCCAGCAGGATATAAATACTTAATTCATAATTGATTAAGTAATGAAATATTAATAACCATTTTATATTCAAATGCAATAACACTTTATGATAGGCAGAAAAGGTGCCGTAGTTTTAACTGTTGCGTTGCTTATTGTTTTTTCAGGGATGGCATATGCCACAATTTTCAACAGCAAAACATCACTTTCAGCATCTGCGGGATATCTTAACGTCACTGCAAGCACGTCACAGAAACCACTTATTCTTGTCAACTCGCCAGGATATATTGAATTCAACATAACGGTCAGGTCAGATGCTTCAACACTGTCCATATTTAACTTTGGCAATGTGACAACGGATGCAAACAGCTATGCAAACCTGACTTCATATGCAAACACATCATCAACGTACAATGGGCTGGTTGTGAATTCCACTGATAAATATAACTACGTGACGGTAACCAGTTTCAGGAATGGCACGTCAATTCACCTGCAGATGTGGATTTCACCGTCTGCATTCAACAATATGCAGGCATTCAACCCGGAAAATAAAAGCACAATGTACCTTGTGAAGATAGTTGTTATAGGATCAAATGACGGTGCTAACGGTACCGGTTTTGTTCTTGGGAAGGTGTGAGTTGATCAAAATGAGTTTTGAAAATGTGGATGGAAAATGTTCAAAAAATCAGAAAAATGGTATAGAAAACTATCTATTTATTTCTAACGGTGTTTTCAAAATATTTATGAACAATAAGTTTTTAACTGATTGAGGGAGAAAAATGACAAGGTTTGTATTAATATCCGATAGCACACTGAGTTATGAGTACAGGAATTTCCCACTTTTAGATTTTCTTCCTTGTGCGC
>JAJZKX010000147.1 GCA_021850745.1 Thermoplasmata archaeon | reverse complement strand
CCGATTTGGGAGGGATTATTGGTCCGAGAATGGGAGGATTTGGAGGTTGGGTTTACATGCTTTATACAGTAATAGGGGCAACTCCATTCATATACTTTGAGACAGCACTCGCGGCCCAGTACGGACTTGGAATTTTAGGCATAAACGTCCCTTCATGGTCATGGTACCCCATTGGGATTGTAGTCGCCCTAGCAGCGCTGGGACTCGCTTACTCAGGCATAAAGAACTCACTGAGGTACAGTGTTTACACTGGAGCCATTGAAATGGTGCTTCTCCTTGTTGTTGCATTCCTAATACTAGCAAAGTCAAACAATCCTTTTGATTTCGCAGTGTTCACGCCAAAGTATTCACCAACTGGCTGGCAGGGCGTTGCACTGGGACTCGTGTTCTCGTTCACATCTCTTGCAGGCTGGGGTTCAATGACTTTCCTGGGATCTGAGGCCAGATCTGCACATGTGAACATAAGAAGAGGAGTTATCGTAACCATACTGGTCCTTGGGCTATTCTTCCTCTTTATGAGCTATGCCATGACTATAGGATGGGGCCCGGCAAACATGTCAAGCTACTCAGGCAACTTCCTTCCTGGCCTGATTCTTGCACTTAGAGATGGAGGCATGGTCATTGCAGCCGTTATGTTCCTGTTCATTGTTAACAGCGGTTTTGTGGACACGCTTGCCATTATAAACGCCGGCTCCAGGGATATGTACACGATGGCAAAGGACGGAATGCTCATAGACAAGCTCTCTGAGACGCATCCAAAGCACAAGAGCCCCCACATATCTCTTATAACAAACACCATAATCGGCCTTGTAATATTCACTTTCACAGGCTGGTACTTTGGTGCATTCAACGGTTTCATAATCACGGGATTGTGGACTGGTACAGGGACCATCATTGACCACATACTCATCAACACATCCCTGCCACTCTACTTCAGGAAGCTGAAAGAGCTCAAGATGTCATATGTCCTGGTTCCTCTGGTTGCCACCGTAATATATTTATTCGCTCTCTACGGTTCTTTCCTCTCAGTGAACACGCTTGTCCTCATTGGAGTAGGATTTATGGTAGTCTGGCTAGTAGCTGGTGCTGTAATTTACCTATTCAAGAAGGGCATTAAGGTTTCACTGGAAGAAGGTGAAGAGATCTGAAGACCGTTGACGGAACAGACAGTGAAAATATCCACTTCAGTTGGCAACCAACGAACAAACCGGTGGCCAGGGTAAAGCCTGGTGAGGAGTTCAGGGTGAAAATCCCGGACTCTTCCACCATGCAGATTGAGGAGACTTACACCACAAAAGATATGTCCAAAATAGACAGCGGCAAATTCGACGGCGCAGTTGGGCCCATAGAAATAGAAGGCGCAGAGCCGGGCGATTCAATAGAAGTTGAGCTCAAGGAGATAAATACCGGAAAGTGGGGATGGACGGCAATACTCAGTGATTTCGGGCTTCTCAAGGGCAAATTCCAGGAGGAACTGATAATCTGGGACCTGAAGGATGGATTTGCAACATCCCGCACAAATACTCTTAAGGGAGTAAAAATACCATTGAGGCCTTTCCTGGGCGTTGTGGGAACCGCACCCCCCTCTGGGGAATATGGGATGATCCCACCGCAGTTCTTTGGAGGTAACATGGATAACAGGCTCCTGCACCAGGGGGCAAGGTTGACTCTGCCGGTAAATGTCAGGGGTGGCATGCTCTCCTTTGCTGATCCCCATGGTGCTCAGGGAGATGGGGAAGTATGTGGCACCGCTGTTGAAACCTCCGCAGAAGTTGTGGCAGTTGTCAGGCTTAACAAGAAAGTCACTGTGAAGGCTCCTAGGTTGATCTCTGACGATGAATTCAGCGGGCAACAGGTTGTCGCAATGGGCATATCTCCAGACCTCCACAAAGCAGCTGCTGATGCAGTACTGGAAATGATTGGCATTCTAGGGGAAAGAGGATTCAAGAGCAACGAGGCATATGCACTTTGCAGTGCAGCTGGAAACCTTAGAATCAGTGAAATCGTCGATGAGCCAAATTTTGTTGTTTCCATGGTGATACCAGAGGCCATTCTGGAAAAAATCTGATTCCAACCCATTTTTTTATTTTTATGTCTTTGATCAACCTTATGACTATTGAACAATTACTGGTATAATCCAATGTTGCCTAGAAATTATGACAGTTCGCCGGACTTCTGGAACAGCGTGATTGCCAGCGTTCTCTCCTATGGTTCCGCTGAGATACCGAAGATTGACCGCAATGGCATCAGGGTGCCTGAACCAGAGAAAAGTGGCCTTTTCCACCGATCTGTAGGGGAGAGAAAGGGCCAAATTGCAGACTGGAGAGCTTCTATAACAGGATCCAGGAGAGGCATACATGCAGTGGAATTCGATGACCGCTACTCAGTTCATGTTGACAGGTTCGACCCCGACAAGGAACCTTTGAAGCATCTGCTTGTGGACAGCCCGAAGACCTTGATAGGACTTCTGGGTGCAGGATTGGTTTCAATGCTGTTCTATAGCCTCTTCGGGGGAAAGCGCTGAACATAGCAACATTAAACATAGACCTGTTTATCACATAGACAGAAACAGGATGGAGAGTGATGGTGGTGATGATTCCTGGCGGCTGATTACAGTGTTTACTACACAATGCTGCTGGCCATCGGGGATACCTTCCTCAGAATCTGGCTTCTGATGATCCTGTCCATTATTGCGGCACTTTTCCTTGGGATACTGGCTGCAAGGATAAAAGCGGCTGGAGCCATAATCATACCTATAACCAACATTCTTCAGGCCGTACCTGTGATTTCATTCTTCCCCATTATCCTTGTATTTTTCATTAAAAGGATTGGGGGGCCCCTTGGCGTGAACGTTGCCTCTGACTTTCTAATATTCACTGCCCTTATCTGGAATATAATACTTGGAGTGTATGAGGCAACTATCCACATTCCAGAAGAATATTTCCATGTCTCCAAGGTATATGATATGGGAATGCTCTCAAGGATCAGGAACCTCTATCTTCCCGCATCATTTTCCCATATTATTTCCAACATCATGCCCTCATTTGCCAGCGGACTTTTCTACATAACTCTGAGTGAGGTTATTTCCATTGGAACCTCAAACTACACGGTATTCGGTGTTGGATCTCTCGCGGTGTCACTTGCGGCGCAAAACCAGTTCTCCCAGATACTCATCCTGATTGGTTTCCTGGTGGTGGCTATTGCACTGAATTTCTACTTTATCATAAATCCCCTTCTAAACAGGACTGCAAATTACACTTTTGACCTGAACGTCCCTGATGAACAGCAAGAAACAAGGAAGAGGGAAAGGAACGTTTTCGTATCTGCCATTGGGGGGAGGGTAACGCAGGTCCTGTCATCAGGCATGAATGCAGTCTATTCCGTAAATACCATATTTGCGGGGAAAAATGCAACCCAGAAAAAGGCAAGAAAATTGCATATGTCCGAACGTTCACTCAATATCATAGTGGGAACTGTTCTGGTCTTCATTTTTGGTCTTTCTGCATATCTAGTGGCTGTCGCGGGTTTTGGCGCAGCATTTGTTGATTACCTGACTAACCTCTCTGTGCTCTGGCAACTGCTGGTTGCAACTGCCTTTGACCTCCTGAGGATCGCAATCGTATTCATGGCAAGTTTCCTTATAATGGTCCCGCTCGCAATTTATTTTGGAAGCCGGGGCTCATCCGGAAGGCTGGGGACTGGGGTTTTCCAGGTGATATATTCCATTCCTGCGCCCATATTGTTTCCCCTTATTGTGGTGTACCTGACACCTAAACTCTCATTACTAGTAGGGGAGTCGCTGGCATACAATTTCAACGTTCTCCTTGTGACATTCCTTTCTGCAGCAGCTTACATTTTCTTCAATGTATACGGCACAGCAACAGCAATTCCCAGGGACCTCAAGCTTGTCACGAAGACCTTCAACATAAAGGGTTTCAGGAAATTCAGATACCTTTCTTTCCCCGCTATAATTCCGGGACTCATAACCGGATCTGTAGCTGCATTCGGGAGCTACTGGGGAGGCCTCATGATAGGGGAATACACACAGATAGGTGGAAAGACCTATTCGGTGGGAAACGGGCTCATGATGCTCATTACTAAAGGTATAGCAGAAGGAAATCTGCTATTCGTGGATGCAATTGACCTGTTCATGGTTTTCCTGATCGTGATCATAACGTACCTCCTGTGGATGAGGCTGTACAAATATTCTGAAAAAAGATTCAGTGCATAACATGTTCAAGGAAACATTAAATTCCGCAGGCTGATTACTTCAAAAGAGAGTGCAGTGAATGTCGGGGACTTACGCCTTCCAGAAAAAAAGAGTCGAGAAACTCAGGGAACTTATGGCAGAAAGCAGAATCGATGCTTTCCTAGTTCCCACGGGACCTAATTTCTTCTATTTCACAGGTTTCGAAACTGAGAGCCATGAAAGGCTGACCCTGATGTTCATCACTCCCGATGACCAGTTCATACTGGCGCCGAAACTGATGGAGGAACAACTACGCCTGAATTCGTGGGTGGAGGATGTTAGGCCATGGGCAGATGACCAGAACCCGCACCGCATTGCAAGGGATTACCTTGAAAGCAACAGGGCATCAATGGTTGCCATAGATGGCGTGCTTCCATATTTCCACTATGCACCGCTTTTCCACAACTCATCCTCGAAGGAGGTTCTTGGTGACGGTTTCACTGCATCCCTGAGAATGGTGAAGGACAGGGAGGAGATGGACAATATCTCAACTGCCATAAGGAAATCCGAGGAAGCGTTGAAACTGACCATTGATTCTGTTACCGGCGGAATGACTGAAAAGGAGGTTGCAACGCGGCTAGAGGAGAATTTTAAGAAGAAAGGACTTGATGCCCTGGCATTTGCAACAATAGTTGCGGCAGGGGAGAACTCATCAATTCCCCATCACGATCCAACTGACAGGAAGATTGCAAGGTACGAACCAATAATAATAGACTTTGGCGGGCGGTACAGGGGATATGCTTCCGACACCACGAGAACATTCTTCATTGACAGGGCAAAGCCTGAGATGGAAGAGATTTATGAAATAGACAGGGAAGCCCAGGAAAACACTCTGGAGGCCCTCAACTCTGAAACAACATATGCTGATGCTGACAGGATAGCCCGGGAAATCATAAGCAGGAAAGGGTATGGAAACAACTTCATCCACAGGCTTGGCCATGGGCTCGGTATTTCTGTTCATGAAGACCCCTATCTGGTTCCTGACAACAGGCAACCCATGAAGGAAAATTCCGTTTTCACCATCGAGCCGGGAATTTACCTGCCGGGCAGGGGCGGAGTAAGGATAGAAGATACGGTATATTTCCAGAACGGCAAGTGCAGGGCATTCAATATGTTACCTAAAAGCATCAGTTACATCTAGAATTCACTGCCCGGATGGCCGTGTAAGCGCGCACAAAAGGCGGCATCACTGCACAGTGCAACAAAATAAGGGAGGGTTATTTAAACCACTTGCTTCCGGTTTCCCAGACTAGCTTTCAAGTTCCTTGAAAATCTCGTCGTAAATGTTGGCCTCAGGCTCCTCTTCCTCGATTCCGTCAGCGGCCTTGTAAATATTGTCCTTCTTGTAGGTCCACTGGTTGATTCTCCAGGA
>JAJZKX010000146.1 GCA_021850745.1 Thermoplasmata archaeon | reverse complement strand
TGCAAGCCACGGAATGTCAGTTCCGTTTGGAAGAGTCTGTACCGGTGAGTCGTAAATCTCATCCAGGAGAAGGAATGAGTACAGACTGGAGGCTCTAAATTCATTTAGGTGACCAACGTTGTTCGTAGCTCCTACGGTATACGTTCCATTCGTATAACCGGGTTCCTGCATAGTATTTGTTGGGTAGGTCCAATTAGTTGGTGTGCTCGGTGAAGCTGGTGCATTGCTTGTACTGGCGGTAGAAGTTTTGAGTGCCTGGGAAGGAGTGGCGTTTCCTCCAAGCCCTGTGGAAAATGGTGCCAGTAACATTATTGCAATGATAACTAACACTGAGATCACTACAAGTCTTTCCAATTTGTTAGAAGACACGACGAATATTAACAAATAGTTAATTTAAAGCTTTCTATACGAATTGCGTATAAATGAAGGGACCTATTATTGAAACCCTTTAATATGCGGCTTCACAAAGACTTAATTTTCACCATACCCTCTATTTCATTGCCTTGGCATGCGATCGCATACCAGTAAATTAATTCAAAAATTCCATTTTTAACTTTTTTCAGGAATTGTGGACTCTTATTTTCCTTTCTGGCATGATAGCCAAAATCATTCATGTAAAATATGTGAAGATGCTTATGTAAAACAATGTCCAGAATCATTGTTACCGGTGTAGGAAACGGAATGGGCTGTAACGCCTCTAAGCTGCTTAAGGCATCAGGCCATGATATTGCAATAATTTCAAGGGGAGAGAACGGGAAGAAGGTGGCAGGTGAAATTGGCGCACACTACTCCAACTGCGATCTTATGAATTATGAAGATACTTCCAGGGCCATAAGTGAGCTAACAAAGAAACTTGGAGGTTTGGATTCTGTCGTGCACCTTGCGGGTGGGTTCTTTGGCACAAAGAAGGTTGAGGAGGTTGAACCATCATACTTCGGTTCAGCCTTGAACAACAATGCAACAACCTTCTACAATGTTGTGCAGGGAGCCATGCCCCACTTTCCTGAGTCCGGAGGTTCCATTATAGTCATATCCGCTGCAAGGAATGTATACCTGAACAGCCATGTTGGGTATGCAGCAGGAAAGGGTGCAATTGATTACATGGTTAAGTTGCTGGCCCATGAGCTGGCCGGCAGGAACATAAGGGTAAACGCAGTTTCTCCAGGCTTCATAATTAAGGAAAACTGCGGCAATGCAGATTTTATGGACCGGCTTGGAAAAGACGGGAGGCATGATGCACGATTTGTCTCGGAGGCCGTGAAAATGTTTGTGGAGAACAGCATTGCAACCGGCCAGATCCTGGAAGTGGATGCCGGTTTCAGTTCCATGATACCCCGAGGGATTTAGGCAGCATAATTTTTTAATACCAAACCATTTCATTTTCCATGGTTTCGATAGCGGCGGCAAATTTTGCCAGATTTGGCAAGAGGGAAGAGGACATCTTTGCCATTTCTTCAGAATCTGCGCTTCCAATCGTTGACAAGTACCGGGATGCCATAGATTTTGTCGTGGTGTCCAACTCCTATTCCGGTGAATTCAATGACATTTCAGGCCTGAACAACTTGCTCACCACACACCTGGCTATGGATAGCGTCCCTTCCATGAGGGTAGACAATACAAGCGGGAGCGGAGGTTCCGCTGTTCTGGTTGCGAAGTCCCTTGTTGCCTCTGGCGAGGCAGAGAATGTGCTTGTCATAGGGGCAGAAAAAATGACAGGATATCCAACAAAGAGGTCCACGAGGATCATTGCTTCACTTCTTCCCCCGGAGGAGAGGCTGGGCGGCCCTTCGCTTCCTTCCCTTGCAGCATTCATGACAAGGTCCTACATCAGGGAGTTTTCCCCATCCAGGGAGAGCATCGCCAAGGTAGCTGTAAAGAACCACCACAATGGTGCGTTGAACCCATATGCCCATTTCCAGTCAGAGGTTTCCCTTGAGAAGGTCATGACCTCAAAGGTCATTGCAGATCCCCTCAGAATCTTTGAGTACTGCCCGGTGAGCGATGGTGCGGTCAGTCTCCTTGTTACATCTGAAGAAAACAGCAGGAGCTTTGGCAGCAAGTCTGCCAGGATAATCGGAGCCGGGGCCAGTTCAGGCACTTCCTCCATTACTGCCAGGGAATCACTGGTTTCAATAGATTCCGTCAGGGAATCTGCCAGGAAAGCCTTCAGGGCTTCTGGCAAGTCTCCTGGGGACATGGACATTGCAGAGCTCCATGACATGGCCTCTATCCTTGAAATTGTGGAATCCGAGGATGTCGGCTTCTTCAAGAAGGGAGAGGGTTGGAAGGCCCTCGAAACTGGAGAGACCTCCATAGATGGAAGATTCCCCATTAACACAAGTGGCGGATTGAATTCCAAGGGGCACCCCATAGGAGCCAGCGGTGTGGCGCAGACCGCTGAGATCTATCTTCAGTTGACAGGACAGGCTGGAAAAAGGCAGGTAAAGAACGCAGCGACCGGTTTCAGTGTGAGCATGGCTGGCTTTGGCAACAACTCAACTTCATTTGTATACGAGGTGGACTGATGGAATTGAATAGATGCGCTAAATGCTCAGAGGAATTTGTATTCAAAAGAGCTGTTTGCCCGAAATGCGGCTCCCAGGAATTCACAAAAACTTTGGTTACAGGTGCCGTGGCACTGGACTCTGTCCACCTTATAGCAACGCCAGAGCCATTTCCCGACGATTACAGTGTTGTGCTTTTCGAGGCACAAGGCGGTGCAAGAGGCTTTTGCCGCACCACATTTGAAGTGGAAAGGGGAGACAGGCTTAAGATTAAGGATGATGAGAACGGGCCGGTTTGTGAGCCGGAATAACTCTAGCCCACCCACTATTTTTTAATAAAGGCCAATCACATTCTATTGCAACGCGGAAAGAATCGGGAATTTTCAGTTTCTTGGCGAAAGCCTGCTTTATTGTAACCTTGGCATTGGAATCCCATTCACTGAAATTGATATTCTCAATGCCTGAATCTGTTTCTTCATGCCACTTTCCGGATTAATTCTTTGACCTGGGCAAACCATAACCCGCATTTTGTTTCATTGTCAGGAGTATCTTTCCCATAATGCCAACAAATTTCCTGATCAGGTTTCGTTATGAAGTCAATCCAGAGTGGGTGTAATAGGATATGAACGTGCTTTGCACCCCCATTTCAGTTGCTACAGTTTTCGGATAATATCCTGGATTCAGGCGTTAATAACGCCATCTCTTTTTATTGCCTCTATTTCATCGCTGCTGTAACCTGCCGCAGAAAGTATTGATTCTGAATCTTCGCCCAACTGAGGAGGTGCTTTTGAAACCTTTCCGGGAGTCCTTGACATCTTGAATGGCGTTCCAGTAACAGGGATTTTGCCATATGGCGTATCCATTGTCGAGACCATCCCACGGGCCCTGATCTGTGGGCTGTTTATGGCTTCCTCAACAGTGTTGATTGGGGCAGCTGGTATGCCAGCCTTGAGCAGCGACTGGAAAAGTTCTGAGGTGGTTTTCCTGCTGAACGTCTTCTCAAGCTCTTCCACCAACCTGTCCCTGTTCTGGACCCTCTTGGTGTTCTCGCTGAATAGCTCATGGTTTGTCAGATCCTCACGGCCAATGCTGCTGCAGAATACCTTCCACAGCTTCTCAGTTCCTACTGCAATCGCAATGAAGCTGTCCCCGGTCCTGAAAACCTGGTAAGGTGCGATGCTGGAATGCGCTGAACCGAGTTTCCTGGGGTTCTTCCCTGTTGCAAAATAATTGAACGCCTGGTGCGTGAGTATGAGGAAATTGGCATCCAGCATTGACATGTCTATATGCTGGCCCTTCCCGCTTCCAGTCCTTTCGTAGAGTGCACTGAGGATTGCATTGTTTGCGAACAGCCCAGAAACTATGTCTGCAATGGGGACGCCGAATTTGATCGGTGTCCTCCCCTCTTCACCATTCAGGCTCAAAAGGCCGCTACTGGCCAGCACAGTGAGATCATACCCTGGCCAGTCCTTCTGGGGCCCGTCCTGCCCATATCCGGAAAGGCTGCAGTATATCAACTTCGGGTTGAGTTTCTGTGCCTCGCCATATGAAAGGCCAAGCCTGTCAAGTGTTCCAGGCCTGAAGTTCTCAATGAGTATATCTGCCTCAGCCGCCAGCTTTTTCAGTATTTCCTGGCCCTTGGGTGATTTAAGGTCCAGAGAGATGCTCTGTTTGTTCCTGTTGACGCTCAGAAAATATGCCGAAATGCCATTAATGAAAGGTGGCGCCCATGACCTTGTCTGGTCACCTGATGGAGGTTCAATTTTGATAATTTCTGCGCCCAGGTCCCCAAGGAGCATTGTGGCTATTGGGCCAGCCATTGCCTGTGTCAGGTCAAGCACTTTTATGCCTTGAAGCGGAGGGTGGTTTTCCATGATGAAAGCCCATAGCCAGAAACAACAGATATTACTTTTGGCAAAGGATGGGCTTATATCCAGTAGATTTGGAAATGCCTGCAAATCCGTATTTATTAAGCTTCACTCGTGGATATTCCGCTGGAAATCGCGTCTATAGGCAATTGACGTACCATAAAATCGGCTTAATAGATAAGTTTTAAGCCATGCTAATTTATAACAATTAAATGACCGAAACTTCATTGCCAAGCGATAAGATGGATGCTTCCGCGAAGCACGTGTTCTGGGCCAGTTATTTTGGATGGCTCCTGGACGGTTACGACACTACCATTTATGCTTTCGTGCTTGCTGCATCCCTGGCTTTCTTCTTGCCTAATTTAGCCCCGGCAAAGAGACTGCCTTTTGGATTGGAATTTTTCGCAATCTTCCTTATCGGCTGGGGATCTGCCTTCGTATTTGGGCCCCTCGCCGACAAGATAGGAAGAATGAAGACCCTGGGTATTGCAATCCTGCTTTACGCCCTGGGAACCTTCTTCTCTGGCCTGTCTTATAATCTCATAGAGTTTGGAATTGCGAGATTTGTTGCAGGATTTGGGCTGGGAGCCGAATGGTTCATCGGTGGAACCGGTGTTTCAGAGGTGTTCCCGGAAAAGAAGAGGCAGATCTGGGCCGGAAGATTCCACAGTGCCTGGTATGCTGGATTCATACTTGCAGCCGTAACAACACCACTTCTGCTGGAATACGTCTTCACAGCAAGCTGGGGATGGAGAGCTATATTCTTCGTGGGAATCATACCAGCGGTCATACTTGCCTACATCAGGATAAAGGCCAAGGAACCAGAGGTCTGGAAGAAGAAGAAAGAGAAGCACGGAGAGCAGATGAACCTGACCATGTCATTCAAGGTGCTCTTCTCAAACACCTACAAGAAGACCACTCTCCTTATGATCCTGGTCATGGTTCCTGTGATCACTGGACTCTACGGCGGAACGCTCTTTGCCCCATCAGCCATAACCAACCTTGTTGGAGACGCTGTTAGCTCCGGGGTTCTCGCGCACGGTACAGCTGCAACATGGTACGTTGTGCTTGGAGGCACCACGATTTCAGCCTTTACGCTGCTTTTCTGCCTCCTGATGCCATACATGGTCGCAAGGATGGGCAGGAAGACCACACTCACACTGTTCATGGTCTTCATGATAGTTGGGCTTGCTGTTGCTTTTGGCTATGCTTACAACCAGAAGAACCTGTTCGAGTTCCTTCCCCTTCTCA
>JAJZKX010000145.1 GCA_021850745.1 Thermoplasmata archaeon | reverse complement strand
ACCTATGGCTGGAATTTCTCAGAAAATTTTAGTTAGCACTGAAAGTCGGATGGATTGAGCGAACGAATTAGCTAATTATTGATAATAAACTATATGGTCTGTACAGTCATTTAAAGTGATGAATTGTATAATGGTATAGTTGGCATATCGCATTTCATTAATTGCCAGAAGGCCATCGAAAATTATTAACAGAAAGAGAATAGGATAATTGCCATATTTCACTGGATGTGATATTCCTGATTGTGGCTTATCATAAGACGTGATGAAATCTGTCATTAATTTCTCTCAAATCACTGAAGTTTCAGATTGATACTTATGGCAAAGATGATATCTTGTTATAAAACCAAAATGCTATCCCATTGATGGGAACAAATAAGGGAGGGTGATTCATTCCCAATCACTTTTCCAAACATCCTAATAAGCCATTATCTCAGAAAATTTTTCTCATCCAATTCAAAATTATGATAAGCAAAGTTCGCATCCTGAAATACATTGTTCGAAGACAGATCCTTTTTTGCCTGTGGAAGATCAGGAGTTCTGGAAAAACGAATCCATTACCCTGCTGTGCTAGATCCAAATTCAGAAGATTTTGATACGATATTCGGCAGATTATTAAGAAACTACAATGTCCCTTGGAATTTCGTCTCCTCCAAAGATCATTACATGGAACTGGGAGAAGATATTCTCCTTATACCGGATATAAATTCAATTGTTCAGAGGCCGCGGAAACTTATTCGAATGCTTAAAGAGATCAGAAAGAAGTATGGTTATTCCAGACTATTATACGCCCAGGGTTTCAGTGATCCTTACATTATTCCGGTTCTTGTTTATCTCGGCATATCATTTTTCGACAATACCCAGTCAGTTCTGGAAGGAAGTGAAGGTGTCAGGTATACCCCATTTGGAAGGATAAGAAACGGAGAGGACAATGCCTTATCAAACTCAGAGTACGTTTCTCAGGTCGCCAATTATTGTGGCCTAGCAATTGAGGCCGGGACTCTAAGGGAGCTTGTAGAAAGGGCAACTGTCAGTTCTAAAGCGATTGAGATACTCAGGCATTCAGATGAGGTTATGTATGATGAGATTGAATCAGGATTTCCAAGATACACCTCCAGTATCATCGCAGGAAGCCTTGAATCATTGAACAGGCCTGACCTGAAAAGGTACAGAGCATACATCTCTGAAAAGTACAAACATGAAAATGAGGAACTCATTGCACTGTTAATCCCATGCACAGCAAGAAAGCCCTATTCCTCATCCAAGACACATCAGAGACTTTTTAAGGCACTGGGAAACAGACGTAGAAGACTTCATGAAATAATTGTAACATCTCCCGTTGGACTGGTTCCAAGAGACCTAGAAAGAACATATCCCCCCTCATTCTACGATATTCCTGTTACAGGGAGCTGGTATCTTGAAGAGCAGAGGATGATCAACTCAATGCTGGATCAATATTTTTCCAGGAACAAATACCGTAAGGTCATAGCATTTATTGATGAATCACTTGCTTTTATAGGGGATTACCTGCCAACCGGTTCTGAAGTTTTATTCTGGGATAAGCACTCCGGAGAAGGTGAATTCTCTGCACTGCTTGAATGCATTGATGGGGAAATCAGAGAAGAAAAACAGATTAAAAGAAACCCAAGGATGGAGGAATTCATCTCTATCGCCAGCTATCAGTTTGGCGATTGGATTGTGCCCTATGTTTCAAAGTCAAAAATAATAAAAAACTATGACCGCGATATGCTGGTGTATGATGGAAAACCAGCTTTAGTTTTTCATGAAGAGAGGGGACTTTTTTCCATTACAAAAAATGCTGCAAACTGGTTCATAACCAATTCCAGATTCATGGTGGAAATAGACGATTTCAAGCCTACAGCCAGTATCTATGCTGTTGGCATAAAGGGCGCATCTTCAGATATTAAGCCGGGAGACGAAGTAGTGCTCCATCATTCTGGCGAAATACGGGGAGTGGGTACAGCAAAAATGCCGGTGGATGCAATGAAGTCTCTCAGGAAAGGTGTAGCAGTCAAGGTTAGAAATTGAGTATTGTCCTGACCCCACATAGAAGCGCTTTTTCATTGATCTTCATGAAAATTAAGACTGTACAAAACTTTTAATACATGGCTTGTCTCTAATACTGTTTGTCACCAAAATCAATAGCCCTCCTTGTAGTTGGGATGGTTCTTATATCCGGAGTATTCGTATTCTTTCATGTTGATTACCCTGCCTCACCGGCACAGATAACAATAAGTCCTCCCAAGAATTTTGAGCCTCCTCAAATATATAAATATCAGGGTCTCAATAAATATGGTCTTGGAGGAAAGAATACCACATTCAAGGATTACGGGAACTCAACTGTAATAATGCAGGGTTACGCTAGAAACTCCTCCGATGGAAAACCCCTCGGGAATATGGTGCTTTATTCTGCAGTGCTTTCTGTAATGACAGCTGTCAGAACAAACGGCAGTGGATTCTATCAGATAGGGTTTCTTCAAAGCGGATATGGCAAATTCGCCTTCGAAATGTTTCAATATAATGTTCTTTACACTCAGAATTATCTTCCCATAAATGCGACAGTTTGGAATAATCTAAGTTTTAACCCATCTCCGAAGTACGAAATTAGTGGTTCAACCATTTATAACGGCACATCCGTAAGTGATGTTGGTTTAACGTTTTCAGACCCATGGGGCGGGTATAAAACCAATTCATCGTCATCAGGGCAATTCTCACTGGATGCAGTGCCAGGGAATTTCAGTATATCTGCCTCAAAGCGGGGATTTTCGAACGTGACAGTTCCTGGTTACGTAAATGTGACTGATTCAGCTATTTCAGGTTTGAAGGTTAACCTCATTTCAAACAATCAGACAGGGGCATTCATAAAAGGAGATGCCATGAATATGCTTGGCAATAGAATAACCAATTATTCAGTGTATTCTGTTACCACCACTCAGTATGCCACCTTAAGTTCCGGAGAATATTCAGTGGCTGCTGACTTCGGAAATAATCAGATCCGGGCCACTTCTAAAGGATATCAAAGCCAATCTGCATATGTGGCGGTGCGGTCAAGCCCGACATACTACAACTTCACCCTTGCATCTGAGAATCCATTTAAAAATTCACCCCAGCAGCCTTCCTATACGGTACCTCAGCAACTCTCACCATACTTCTCTTCCTATATTGATAATAATGCATCGCACCCTAATTATGCTGTTCAACTGGAAACAACAATCACAGGTCTGATGAAGCTGAATGGAACTTCAGGAGTTGCGGCATCGCAAAGCTTCGAAGTTCTCACCAGTGTAAACGGCACTTATTTCGTTAAAAATATTACAACAAACGCAAATGGCCAGTATTCATTCAATATGTCATTCCCTGGCCAGTACAATTTCAGCATCATATCCAAACTATCAAAGCCTTTCAATTTGTCGGGAAACCTTCAGGGTGGATCTTTACTGAAAAACCTGAATCTTGTCCCCAGCTCATCTGGAATAGAAAACATTCACTTACACACTACGGGGCTAAATGGAAGTGGATTATCTGGCGTTAATGTTAATGTAACATCCGGGACCAATGGCCCCTCCATTTACTCAAATTATACCGGTGGCAATGGAAACATCAGCCTTAACCTTACATCCGGAGGTTACTCAATACATCTGTCTAAACCAGGTTACGTTAATAGAACGGTCAGCATCTCTCCCGGAAATGCCAGTATAAATGAGAGCCTGACAACAGTCAGTTCAATAGGCAATGGAACCTCTGTATGGTCCCGTTCTTCTGGATTACCAGATACAAATTCTTCTGATATTCAGGGGGAATTGAACAGCACATTGCCGACGCCGACTACAACGAATTACAACCATAGTTCGTTCATTATTAAGATGATGAATGGCTCTAAACCAATTTCAGGTGTGCAGGTGGCTGTTTTCATATATGTCAATTCCCAGTATTATTTGATGAAGGCTGTGACAAATTCGTCAGGAGAAGTGACTGTAGCCCTGCTCTACGGTGGAATATTTACAGTGCTTCCAGAGGCAATGGATTACAATGGAGTCCCATTCAGTGTAAATACATCCTCTATACCTGATTCGGGGCACATTTTTACAGATAATATGACTGAAAAACCTCTTCACTCCCTGAAGATGACACTACAGAACCCTTACAGCTACACAGGAGCCTCACCACCGGCGTCTGGTATGAATTCCAGCAATTATCTGCTTACAGCAAATTACACATCATATTATCAAAGCGGGTTAAACCTGACAATACTCAACTATTCACTTCCAGATGGAAGTTACATATTCAACTATACGAATCCGTACTTTGTTCCAAACAGCACTAAGGTGAATCTGTCATCTAATTCTCTCAAAACGATCAAACTGGAACCATACCTCGTGGTTCTTAATTATTCAAGCCCAGTAAAATTCAAAGTTTCAGTAAGTGGGCCAGTATCAAATGGTCTAGATCTGTCAGGTTCGGGCATTCATTACTTTGCTGAAAAATCCGGAACAGTCTCTACATCCATTTACCTTGGAAGCAATCTGGCAAATTCCACTTCACATACCCTGACTGACACATCTCCTGTTCAGACCCTAAATCTGAACATTTCTGATCACAATGTGTCAGAGAAAAGTAAAGAAGCAGATTCTAACAATTATGTTTATTACAATTTCACTTTCATGGGGGGACAACAGAAGGAGTATCTAGAATCAATTAATTATGGAGATATCAACATTACTGCAAATTACACCCTTACCAGCAATGGTACCTTTGTCACACCAACAATGAATGGCAGCAATTCTTTGGAGTTCACGAATTATTTCACTATCGTTCCAGGAGGGGTAAATAACTTTAGTCTCTCATATTATTTCTCTTCCAAACTTGTGCCAGTCGCAAGTGTTAATGCCAATTATCTGACTGTAAATCTCAGCTGAGGTGAATAAATGGGGCTATTCTCCAATGATAAGAAAAAAGTTAAGACTGTTAAGAAAAGCAGCAAACCGGCCAAACAGAAATCCAAGACTGGCAGAAATGTACAGACAGTTGAGACTGTCGTGGAGGTCAAGACTGTTGGTGACATTCCACCAATGCTTGAAGCTCGAAAGTTGCTGGGTGAAGAGCATCTGGAAAAAGCCGCCTCAGTTACCTATCAGGCTGCAAGGGATGATTACTGCAGATACTTTTCACGGCCCAGATCAACCAGTTCAGGTGAAAGGGACTTCATAATCAGGGAGATCAAGGACCTGAAGGGTTCTATTGGTACTGGAGCTCTTGTTGACGGTTTTTCCATGCATGAAGCCCTGGATGGCATTACCCCAACCAGTGACATGGAGAAGGAGAGGCTTAATGCACTGAAAAGAATCGTAACATATTTCCTGAATTATTATGAGCCAGCCAGGTTCGCAAAGTCTGTCCAGTTCTCCGGCGATGAGATGCTTGATAAGTTTGAGGGGATTTATAATTATATGGATATAATGAAACTGTATTTCGCAGATGCAATGCGGGAGTGATGAATGGTTAGCGGGACTTACATAGGCTCAACCCTTCTCTCATTGATAGAAGGTTTTCCAGGCAGGATAGAATCAAACCCACTCATGTTGTTGAGTTTTGTCATCCCCATCCTGGTAATATGGATCTCATC
>JAJZKX010000144.1 GCA_021850745.1 Thermoplasmata archaeon | reverse complement strand
CATATGCCCGCTTGAAATTGATGGAAATTTCGAGAATGAAAATCTGAAGATCTATTATGCGGCAGTTTCCGGAACCAGGGAGAATGTGGTCATGTCATCATCCAGGGCACTTGCGGTGGTGGGCATCGCCGACCGCATCTGGGATGCATCTGACATCGTGGAAAACGGTCTGAAGAAAATTCATGGGGAGTATTACGTCCGCCATGATATAGGAACCAGGGACATGATCCAGAAGAAGATCAGTCAGTCCTGATTCTGCCGAATATCCTGGGAGACCTGTTGGGAGTTGACACAACCAGGGTGTTCTTTATTTTGAGTATGGGTTTCTCAAGCTGTATGCTGGATTTGTCCACCATTCCGCGCTGGTACCTCATCTCATCGGACACGAATATTTCCTGCACCTCATCCGCATTTAGCTTTGAGAATGGGCTTATCTCCAGCTTCCCATTGAATGAACTGAGGTACTGGAAAGGCGAATCAGACAGGAACATCCCCCTCTCCAGCTCCTCGGCATCCATGTTCTTTAGCGCAAGGCCCACGCGGACACCGCTCTGGGCGGATTCCTGATCCTCGTCCTGCACCTGGATGGATCTCACCTGGACCTCCTTGTCTGCGTAGGAGCAGATAAGTTTCTGGTGTTTCTCAACCTGCCCCCCAAGGACAAAGCCAAGTGCAACTGTGCCAACACTCTTCACCTTGAAGAAGTGATCTATGAGAACCATTGTGTTCTGGAACCTTGGCACGTGCTTTTCCTTGTCCA
The DNA here is from genome assembly GCA_021850745.1 of Thermoplasmata archaeon. Next base: position 4,891 of record JAJZKX010000144.1, on the reverse strand, counting down.
GTTCAGGCAGAAGTTCCATGGGATTGCCTGAGAAGAAGCCGAAATTCCTCATGGCGGTGTTTGCTGTCATTTTCTTTATGACATCAATCTTTTCCGGGCTGCTGACCAGAAAGTAACCCCTGCTTATGCCCATGAGGTCCATGGCCACCACAACTTCCCCAAAATCCCTGTTTATCTGATCTGCATTCACGATTGCTATGTCGGCAGGGTACATGGCGTCGGTGAGAGGGGAGACCTTCTCCGGGAAACGTGATGGGGACAGGAAAGTGTACACATTCTCCCCATCTTTCCTGTGATATAGGGTGATATCGCTCTCCGTACCCTTCTTTGCAACAACCTTCAGGAAATCGGCGGCATCATACGTGAATACTGTGAGATTCTTTATCATTTCAGGACACCTCATTCATTACAAGCCTGCAGATGCTGTCGACCAGACGGTCTCCGTCATCAGGAAGGCCTGTTCTGTGGTAATCCATTCCCATTTCCTTAACCTTTCCCCCGAACTCCAGATCCAGATCGTACAGGATCTCAAGGTGCTCATACAGGAAGCCTATGGGAACTGCCAGCAATGATCTGTAGCCCCTTGCCCTGATATTTTCCAGCACATCGTAAATTGACGGCTCCAGCCATCTGTTTCCGTATTTCCCCCTGCTCTGGTAGCCAGCGAAGTACTCCTGAAGGCCCGCTTCCTCTGCAGTGCTGCGTGCAGCTGACATGAACGCAGCATTGTAATCGTCCTCCTGCTCCCTGAATAACGGAAGGCTGTGCGCGTCAAAAAGAACTGCATCGCCCTTCCGGTAATTCTTCCTGACCAGAGGTGCCCATATACCTGCCAGTACGTCCGAGGGAATGCCGTTGATGAATCTGATCTCAGGGTTCAGGTTCCTTCTGGACAGAGCCTTTTCCAGAGGATCCAGATACGATCCCTTCACGCCGCCTGACGGAAACGGGAATAGCGGGAAAGCTACAATTTTATCCGTGTTGCTGATGGACAGCGACGATATGGACTGGTACAGCCATGGGCTCCAGTGCTTGTTCCCAAGGATCACGTCAATCTCTCCACCCTGTGAGAGTTTTGCACTGATTTTCTTGACAAGGCTGTCAACTATGGCATTTGATGGCGATATTCCACCAACCATGGCATATTTTTCTGTGTTTTCTCTTGTGGCATACTCCGGCACAGGTTTTCCATCATATATGCCCTGCAGGTATGCAGGAACATCCTCCATTCTTGTTGGGCTTCCGTAAGCCATGAGAATTACGTGAATCAATTCAGTTTCCCCCGAGGGCATGGCGGCATGCCAGAGTGCACCTGCTGCTGGCTGAAGCGACGCTTACACTGAGCATGTCGAAGTGTTATTTCCATGGCCGTTGTGCTCCTGCGTCATCCAAAGAAAATGAAAATTCCTCGGAATTTTCACTGGGCAATTGCCCGCAGCTGCCCTATGAGCTCGTTCTCAACATGCTCTGTGAAGAGAATCTCTGGTATGTCCACCACCAGAAACAGCTCTGAAAGAAGGAGTGTTTCGATTGCGGTAATGGCAAGGTTCTTCAGTAATTTTCCAACGCCCACTTCCACGTGAATCTGGCCGGGTGCAGTGGCATCAAACTTGAATGTAAGTGCCCTGTCGGCTGCAACAATATCCCTTAGAATGCCTGGCTTTTGCGCCTGCACAATTCCCTGGTCACCCTGGACATTGCTCTGCACTTTCCATCCCTGGCTCTGCAGGAACTGCTGAAAACCGGTGGCAACATCGCTGAGGCTCTTGCTGCTTGTTATGCTGAAATTCTTCTTAAAAAATCCCATTTGTGCGTATATCAATTTATTATTTTATGGTTTACTGATTTTTAAGCCCATATTCCACTAAAGTTGAATCAGGTGAATCGCAGGAAACAGATCAGAATCTTCGCTCCACCGAATGGATCTTCCTTGTCAGTTCCAGCAGTGTTTCAGGCCTTGTGCCGGGAAGTACTCCATGGCCAAGGTTGAATATGTAATTATCACGATCCGCCATGGACATGGCTATTGAGAGACCTTCGCGCATTGCCAGGTCAGGTGCGCTCTCCACCATGGAAGGATCCAGGTTTCCCTGAAGTCCGACTTCACTGCTGATGGATCTGCCCACTTCCGAAAGTTCAACTCTCCAGTCAAGGCTCAGAAAGTTGAATCCCGCTGTGGAAAGGATTTGATACATTGAACCTGTCTGTGTGCTGAAGTAAATCACCGGTATCTTGTTTCCAATGGCAGAAGTTATCTGTTCCAGATACCTTTCTGAATAAATTGAAAGCTGCCTTGGCGAAAGATATCCAGCCCAGCTGTCAAATATCTGTATTGCATCGGCTCCTGATTTCCATTGGGAAAGCGCATTTTCGATGACCATATCTGTGACCATCTGCATGAGCCTTAGAAAACCAGGATCACCTGAGAAAATCAGCTTCTTTGTCAGATACAGATCCCTGTCGGGCTTTCCTCCTGCCAGGTACGATGCTATTGTGAGTGGACCGCCTGAAAAGCCTATTACCGGCACTGATGGCCTGGATGCCTTAATGCGCCTTATTGATTCATAAGTTGAATAACCGTATTCAGCTGGGCTGAATTCATTAATCGATCTCATTGAGGGGTCCGAAACATATGAGTTCTTTACTGATGGCCCGACGCCTTCAACAAAATCAATGGCAAATCCCATTGATTCTGCCGGGAGAATTATGTCAGAAAATATTATGGCCGCATCAACTCCGATCCTGTCCACTGGCTCCAGGGTGATCCGGATAGTTGTATCGGTGTCCCTGCACATCTCCTTCATGGGCATCCCTCTCCTGATCTCTGTGTAACCCGGAAGATACCTGCCGGCCTGCCTCATATACCAGACCGGTATTGTTTCATGGGAATCTCCCTTAAGCGCAGAAAGGAAACTGTTCAATTGCAATTACCCCATGGCTTGATCAAGGCCTTGTTCTCCTGATTGTCCTTGGGTACGGTATGGCGTCCCTTATGGTTTCCTGCTTCAGTATCCACCACGCCAGCCTGTCCAAACCAAGGCCAAAGCCTGAGTGCGGGACACTGCCGTATCTTCTCAGATCCAGATACCAGTAATAGTCCCTGGTGTCCAGGTTGCTTTCAGCCATCCTCTGCTCAAGCTGTTTCAGGTCCCAGATCCTTTCTCCTCCCCCAAGAATCTCCCCATATCCCTCTGGTGCCAGAAGATCGTGGCAAAGTATCTCTTCAGGATTATCAGGATCAGGCATGTGATAGAATGTCTTCAGTGAACGCGGGAAATGAGTTACAAAAATCGGCTTGTCGAAATGAACCATTATGTCTCTTTCCTCATCTGCGCCCAGATCATCGCCATACTTCAGGTTAAGGCCCCACCCCTGCGCCATTTTCATGAGATCAGCATACCTGATTCTCTGGAATGGTGCCTTTATATTCCTGAGGAAATCAATGTCTCTGCCAAGAAGCTTGAGTTCTTCTTCATTTTCCTCAACGACCTTTGAAACAATATACTCAATCATTTTCTCTTCGACCTGCATCATTTCCTCATTGCCTATCCAGGCAACTTCCGCCTCAGCATGCCAGTATTCTGTGAGATGCCGCCTGGTCCTGGATTTTTCTGCCCTGAAGCTTGGAGATACTGTAAATACCTTCTCCAGGCTGAAAATGAATGTTTCCAGATAGAACTGGGAGCTCTGTGTGAGGCTGACCTCTTCACCAAAGAACGGAACCTTGAAAAGTGTTGATCCACCTTCAGTTGCCGTGGAAACCATTATCGGCGGCTGGACCTGGTAATATCCATTTCCATAGTAGAAATCATTGAAGGCCTTGAATATGGTGGACCTTATCTTGAGAACAGCCGTGAATTCCCGGCTTCTCAGCCAAAGATGCCTGTTGTCCAGAAGAAACTCCTCTCCCAGATCCCTTGAAATGGGGAAACTGTCATTTCTCTGATAAATTCTGTAGGACTTGATTTCCACCTCGTACCCTGTAACGGCACGCTTGTCCTCCTTCACTATTCCCGTTACTTCGAGGCTACTTTCAACGGTCAGGTTGGAAAGTTCCCTGTGCTGTTCTTCACTGAGGCTCTTGGTACTGGAAAGCAGCTGAACAATCCCGGTCGAATCCCTGAGAATTATGAAGGTAAGCTTGCCGCTGGTCCTTATTCTGTAGACCCAACCATGCAGGGTCACCTCCTTTCCCAACTGACTTTCATTGAGTATCTGTGCTATACTTTGCATCCGCATTTTATGTCAGACTTTGTAAATAACTTTTCTGAAGGATCTCAATAATCCTAGAAAAAAATACATGATGGTTGAGGAGATTGATTTCCCTGAATTTGGATAATTCTTATTCCATTCGGGGGACATCTTCTGGGATCCTGATCTTCAACGGGTAGACATATACCTGAGGTAGAGACTCGACAAATTCCATGTTTATTCCAGAGCTTCTAAGTTTGGCAACCGCACGGATATATGTTGCCCTGGCTATATCCTCTCTGCCGGTTTGCCACTGAACACCGGCAACAGCCAGAAGGGTAAGGCCATGAAAGTACTCCCTGATGTTTCCACCTGAAATATGCCAGATGTCCTCCAGCAATTCATGGGTTTCCCAGTACCGTTCCTCACCAATAAGCCAGTTAGCCATAAAGATAGCTATTCGCATATTATTTTCATTTGCTGCTGGTTTGTTATTTTCATCTGGAATCAGCTGGGTAAAAACAAAGAAGGAAAGATTTTCCAGGCTGAGATTTACCATATCAACCTCTTCCCCGGTCTGGAAATCAATCTCTGTGCAATCTGTGTGATTTCTCGCCATTATATAGAAAGCGCCTGAATCCTGAAGTTTTTCTATCAGCTTGCTTGTTTCAGCCTGTACCACTATCAAGTACCGTTTCAA
>JAJZKX010000143.1 GCA_021850745.1 Thermoplasmata archaeon | reverse complement strand
TTAAATTTTGTGCATGGAAAACAACCACCCTATCCTGCCTCTGCTGGAAAAAGAAATGCCGGTTATACCCCTTGATTCATACACTTCGAGTGAGGGTACCTTCATAGACCTGTTAATATGCGGCAAGGTGGTGAATCAGTTGTCAGGAGTTCTGTCCTCGTTTGCCCCCACCAGAATAGGTGAATGTGAAGTCGTACGGTTAAGAGCAGAAGAGTTGCAGTCTGCGTCTGCCATAACCATAGAACTGTCAGGGATTCCTTATGCAGCGCGCGCTGGATTATATCTGCGTGATAAACAGATATTCATTGATTACCGTTTTCACCACTCAGAAGCTGGCAAAGTGTCAGGCATAGTTAAGAAAATCGTAGGAATGCATAACAAGATAACCGTAGCAGACCTTGGACCAACCAGTGGCGGTATAGAACACCTTAGAATGGTAGACTCCAGAATAAGTCTATCCGTTGTAGGTTATGACGTGGTCGGGCCTCAGGATCCAATGTTCAATGAAGATCAGGACATTTACCTTGAATTTAATTTCATTGGGCCAGACGAGAAGGGATTCAGGGCTATTGCCTATAGGCAAATGGATGATGGGGCCAAACCTGAAATCAGGTACATTAATCTGCCATTCCTGAGGGATGCCTGGAAACTTGCCACATTCAAGAGGATACCCAGAGCACTCATAGTGGGAAAGTCTGTGGACAGGAGGTTCCGTGCATACATATTCCTCCCCACCTCAATGGTTTCAGAGCAACTTTCAGTCTTGTTCGAGGCCGGCGTCATGCATCCGGAGGCAAAACTGAGGATTGATTCAGTAAGAAGTTATACCCCTGAAATTTGGGAATGGATCTGAGATTGAACTGAACCTTCCCAGATAGAACCAATTTCCATGCACAAAATTTAAACTAAGTGGATATATTTATGCGTATGTCTTTTTTTGATAGGTTCAAGAAAAAGAGCACCCCTGCCAAAGCTAATCCTCCTTCCGTAAAGGAAGAACCTCCCAAGTCTCAAGCCAGCGAAGAGACGCCAAGGAAGACCACCAGGGCTCCTTCCAAAGCTCCTTCCAAGGCATCATCAAGCAAGTCAACTTCAGGTAGCAAGCAGAAGAAGTCCGGATCAGCAAAGAAGACCACAGCAAAGAGCCCTTCGAAGGGAAAAAAATGAGTGGTATTTTTGCTTAACCCTTTTTTTATTTCGTAAAACCTGGTCTTTACAGTATAGTGTTATGATGCAAAGTGCCGGCTGCTCCTCCTGTTGAGAGCAGGTTTTAAGCATTCTTTGGCTATTCTGTTTAAATTGACAGAAGCAGGCGCAGAAATGGGAAATGAAACCATTGGGCACAGTGCCATCTATCAATACATTGGCTCCCTTTCCGTGATTCTTGGAGGCGCAATTTTCTACATATTCCTGATCGAAACCCTGACGCAATCAGAGGTGGGCTCGGTAACTCTTCTAAGCACTATTCTCGGGCTCTTCTCGGTTATCCTGACCATTGGGATAGGGCCCGGAATTCAGCACTTCGTTTCATACCATATGGCAAGGAACGAGTACCTCGCTGTAAGTCAGATACTTAAGAGGGTAACCGCCCTCTCTATCCTTCTTGGAGCATTTTCCTCCATTGCCATTTATCTGCTCTCGCCTGGTATTGTATTCCTCTTCTACCGTTCTGACCAGATGAGCTATGCGTCCACCCTGGCTCTCGTCAGGCTCCTGGGGCTTGTGTCTGTTTTCTATGTGATTAACGGGATACTTTCCAACTGTCTTCTTGGACTTCAGAAGTTCAGGTTAACCGGAATAATCCTATCTCTTGGATCACTGATCATATATGGTTTGCCAATATTCTTGGTACTCCTTTATGGGAACATCGACTTCATCGTTCTTGCATGGAGCTTTGCCTACGGCGTTGTATCCGTGGTATACATTTCCTTCATAATCAGGGCAGTCACCGGGCTGAAAGCAGGAACAGGTGCTCCCTTTGATTTTAGTCTGCTAGTCAGGTATTCTATTCCTGTCTTTGTATCCAGCCTGATCTCCTATGGTGCTGCCTATGCTGATCGACTGCTTGTCGCATTTCTCACCAATACAGCGACTGTTGCAGTCTACAATCTTGCCCTGTTGATGTCAACCACCGTTGCATTTTTTATCGCACCTGTAAATAACATTTCCCTCCCAAAATTGTCAGAGTTTCTCTCCATTTCCGGTAAGGATGCAATACTGAGGGGAGTAAACATAGCGAGTAGCGTGGTAAGTTTCCTCTACTTCCCAGTAGCAATGATCGTGGCTTCGCTTTCCCCCCTGATAATTGCCATAATCAGGCCGGATTATGAGTCTGCCTACCCTGCAGTTATGATAATCATGGTTTCCACCTCTGTTTTCGTTACCCAGAATGTCCTGACACGCGCCATCTCAAGCGTAAGGCTCACCAATGTCCTTGTGTTCGCCTCAGCTTTTTCATTCGTATCAAATGCAATACTCTCAATACTGCTAATTCCCAGGCTTGGGATAGTGGGTGCTTCCCTGGGGTATGCATCCGTATTTGTGACCTCCTTCTTCGTGCTTTATTATTTCTCAAGGAAATCTGGAATTGTGGCCTTCGACATGGGGACTCTGAGCAAGATTGCGCTGGCTGGGTCCTTAACGTTTGCCATGGGAATTTTCCTTGAATTATTCGTGTTTCCCGGGGTTATAACCGCTGCTGATGCGGGGCTGATAGACAAGCTGCATTCACTTGAAATCCTTGCCGTAATGTCTCTCGTCTCGCTTGGCACATATATTGCCGTAATCAGGTACACGGCCACTTTCAAGCTAACTGACATGGATTTCATATTTTCACTGTTACCCAGGTACTTGAACCGTTTCAAGTCTCTTGCCACAAGGGTTCTTGTGAGAGATCGCTCCGTCCTTGCTCTGGTGGAACAGCAATGACGGAGATCAATAACCTGGGAGAAACCAGGTAAGTTAATCAAGATTGCCCGAAAAGGGTTTTAACCACAGCAGTCATTGAGCGCCAACAGGCAGGACGCAACCATGTTTGCATGACGCCTATCACGGGAGGGTTAATCTTTGGAGATCAGGGAGTACATAGAGGAAGGAAAAGAAGCGAGGGGGAGGATCAGCGAGGAAGAAGTCAAGTTCCTTGCAGGCAGGATAGCTGACTCAATCAAGAATGGAGGAAAACTCGTTGTTTTCGGGAATGGAGGCTCCGCGGCTGATTCACAGCATTTCGCCGCAGAACTGACAGGCAGGTTCCTCAAGGAAAGGGGCCCCTTTCCGGCAATTGCCCTTACAACCAACACCTCCGCATTATCTGCCATCGGGAACGACTATTCGTTTGACAGTGTGTTTGAGAGGCAGGTTATGGCGCTTGTGAAAGAGAATGATACTGTCGTGGGAATCAGCACTTCGGGAAATTCAACCAATGTGATACGCGGGATAGAAGCAGCAAATGAGATTGGAGCTTTCACCTTTGGAATGACTGGCAAGAAGGGTGGGAAACTGCTCATGGTTGCAGGGAGAACATTCCAGGCCCACACGGATCTTACCCCAATAATACAGGAAGTCCACATAGCGTTCATTCACCTGGTCTGCATGGTTCTGGACACCATGATATGATTGGCGACGAGTTCGTACTATGCATTCCATGAAAACCGGCGGAGGAATGCCATGCTGATCAGGTGTAAAACACTTTTATACGCCAGTTCGATAGGTAGGAACTCTGATGCCTGAACACGATGAACAGCAAGTATCTCCGGGCCCTGGAGTTCCTTCTTTGAAGATGGGCTTGAAGTTTACGCAGGAAAGGGTTATCCCCATAGTGTTTGGAGTCATTTTCATAAATTTTGCTTTCATAACATGGTTCATAGTTGGTTATATCTACCTGCCAGCCATTATTGCCATCTGGATCCTGCTGGTTATCGGAATCATGCTGGTTCTGGACTCCTTGCTGCTTTCCCATGTAAAGGGGATCAACAGGTACCTTTCTATTCTGGGATTCTTTGTGGCAGTCTACCTTGCCGTGGTCATTTCAGGTAACTATTTGCCTGCATACAGAACTGACGAACTTGTTACCAACACCTATGCAGCATACCTGTTCATACACGGCAAGGATCCATACATCAACGCTTACATGTCAACCGAGTACCAGTTCTACAATTATCCTTCATTCCTGCTCACGCCTCTGCTGAAGGGCGGATCCGTGAACTATCTCATTTATCCCGGTCTTTCAGTGCTCATCTTTGTCCCCACTGTTCTCCTTGATGTGCGGTCATACACCGTCCTGGTCTTCTTCAATGTTATCTCGATGCTTGTAATCTACTACTACTATGGCAAGAAGGATTTCCTTGAGCACCTGCCACTGGTGCTCATTGTCCTTCTGCTAAACGTTGAGTTCTTTTTCTATTCGTTCACTGGAGACGATGACATAGTATGGATCACGTTCCTTGGTCTTTCCTACGTTTTCAGGAAGAATCCATACCTTTCCGGTCTATTCTTTGGACTTTCCCTCTCGTTCAAGCAGATTGGCGTGGTTATCCTGCCTTTCTACCTCTACTTCCTATTCAGGGAGAATGACAGAAGTGTCAGGTACATCCTCTATTTCTTCGTTTCATCAGCTGCAACGTTCTTCCTGGTGAATCTTCCGTTCATCTTGATGGACCCGTACCAGTGGCTCATTCACGTTCTATCGGTTGCAAATCAGCCCATTATAGGTGCAGGAATCGGTTTTTCCATACTTTCCTTTGCGGGATTCCTGAATATACCAGCCATACTCTTCGCAATCTACATGATTCTCGCCCTTCTGGCCTTACTTGTCATATATCTTACCTATTACGACCGTATGAAGTACACTTTCTTCGTTTTCCCCATGATAGTATTCCTATTCAACTATAGAACCCTTGAAAACTACATAATATACTGGTTTTACACGATCTTCCTGATCCTACCTGACCTCTTTGAGGAGTACAGGAATATGTCATTCAAACCCCCTCATTTCCCGGGCCTGAAGGGTTTTATCAAAAGGGCAAGACTTACTTTTGCTTCACAGAGGAGGGTTGCCTGGGTTCTTGTGGGTGCAATCGTAGTAACTGGGGGGGTAGCATCCATAGGTTACGAATACACGCATGACCTGAATCTGCACTCCGTAAACATTGTGTCGGTGTCTAACGCCTCGGATCCGTTATGGGTCAACGGTAACATTACCGAATTGACTGTGAACATCACGTATCTTCCTACCAGCGGCCCTTCCACAACTCCTATGAATATTTTTCCTTGCTCAACGCCAAGTTTGTATTGTAAGTCCACCCCGGAAAGATGGAAGGAGGGGAATACGTCGGATAGATCATGGAGGGATTCTGGAAGGGAAACGTTTGATTCATGTAGAACCTATAAGTTGAGGAAAAAGAGGTAATATTTCCATAGTATGCCTCAAGCACGAACGAGGACCCGGATGGGAGAAAATCCATATAGCTCCTTGGATAGAGATTTATCGAGTTGTTTCCATACTTCAGCACGTTTCTAGGACTGTACCATAGCTTCCCATTGAGATTGCCAAGCGTTGATCCTGTGTCTGTAAGGATCCTGAAATTCATAGGAGTTGTGGAAGGGCCGCTGGTAGGAAGATACCTGATGTTCACAGTCAATTCGGTAATGTTACCGTTGACCCATAA
>JAJZKX010000142.1 GCA_021850745.1 Thermoplasmata archaeon | reverse complement strand
ACGTAAGTGGGTATACACAAATACCACCGTCCGGAAATATAACTGTCAGTGGAAGCAACGTTGTTCAGACAGTCAGATTCACTCCATTCGCTACAACTCCTCCAGTGTGGGCATTCGTCGGGGCCTACGCAAAATACAGTGTCACCGCAGTCTACAAAGGCAGTAATTCCAGCGGTAATCTGACAATCCAGGCAATTGCCGTCAATTTGACCAACAATACTGTAGAAGTGAGGATAACTAGTCAAGGCGCACCTTCTGGATCAACAAGCGTTGCTGTATTGTACATTAACTGGAATGACTTCTCTATCTGGCTTGGTAAGGGCCCGATATCAGAGCTGAACAACGGTACCAGCCCACTGGGCCCAAATGCCAGTGTCAGCACCTCAGTAAAAATCAGCACCCCTGACGGAATGTTTCTTACGGATAGAGTGGCTTTTTCATTGAATGGACAAGATGTGAGCTATTACTTTGATATGTATTCTGGGATTTTAGTGGCTATTTATGTGACAAATACAACTGGCAGTTTCACTGCCAGCATTACATCCACAAACATTCCGGAAGGCGGCACAGCCCTGTCTTATTACACCGTATCATTCTCGGAGTCAGGCCTCCCAGCAGGCACGGAATGGTATGTCAACTTGAGCAATGGCGTGACTTACACATCAACATCCGGCACAATATCCATACAGGAACCAAATGGATCATATTCATACTCGGTTGCTTCGTCCAACAAGACATTCAGACCTTCACCGGCTTCAGGTTCATTCACAGTTAACGGAGGATCGGTGTCTGTGTCCATAAAATTCTACCAGTTGGCCACAGCAAGCTATACTGTAATGTTCTCCGAAACTGGCCTTCCTTCTGGCACGCTATGGTATGTGAACTTCAACGGAGCAAACAAATCATCTACTACAGACACCATCACATTCACGGCCCCCAATGGAACATATTCTTTTACCATCGGTAACGTCTCGGGGTATTCTGTTTCTGGTTCGTCGTCTGGTTCGATAACTGTCAATGGAACCACATCAATTACCATCACATTCTCGCCCATCAAGAAATCATCCCCGGCATCTGGAATGTCTGCAGATGAGCTATATGGAATATCTGGAGTAGTGATATTGGCCGTGGCGATCGTGTCGGCGCTTGCGTTCATGAGAAAGAGAAGGTGATCCCGCTTGTGGGCATTGTTCGCATTGGCACTTTTTTTTAGCTTCATCTTTTGCTTATCGCGGATAAGCGGAAGATGTGGCAGTGCCACTATTCAGGGTTCTGTAATTACTGGTCACCCTAGCAATTCTGTCCATGGCTCCACACTAGGCTTACCTGTACTTAATCCCCTAAGTGGCCACAGTCTGTGTTCAAAAACTAGAGACAGGTGCATATGGTTCTAAGACAGTATTCAGTTGCCAAGGGATTGGGGATCATCGTCACCCTTGCTGTTTTCGTTGTAATAATGGGAATCATCTTTGCTCCCTTTCTCCATGTTTTGGAAAGAGGATCCTCAGAGGCTACATTCGGGTTCCCATCTTCTTCCGACATCTCAAGTGCCTCAGGAATCAACGCCAACTTTGAAGAGCGGGGGAACCCAGGCCCAACCAATGGAAGCGCACTTGCCTATAACTCCGGCATTGTTTCCGGGGAATATGCCTACTACAACAGCACCTCAGATGGTTATTTCGAGCTTTTGGAGTTCAAGATGTCCAGCAACGACAGTAGCAGTAGCTTTTATTCTCACTATTATGCCAGGTACCACACTACTTGGAGTGGCAACAAATCGAAAGACAGCATCTCTGTCAATCTATCCAAGCTTGGATTTACCTATTTTTATTTTCAGGGAGTCTCGATCATTCCGTATAAGGTATCCGTGGGCTTCAGTGGGAGTTATACGTTCCTCCTTGCATATGTTGGTAATGCCCCTGTAGACATTAACAATATTGCGGAGGCGGTTATAATGCAAATGTGACTACAGGTGATTCGATTATCTATATGCACGAAATTGGGAAGGTGTCCAGCCTGATTGCGTTAACCAGGATACGGAACCAACAAAATACCAACTGAGGATTACTAAAAGCACTCCATTCTGAACGGGTTATGCCACGATAACATTTATTCATGAAATAGCCATTTTACTGAATTAGCAGTCTTCTTGACCAAGTCCCGGAGGAAAAATACAGAATAAATGCAATCAAGGCCCCACTTGCATTCGCGAAGGATCCGACAGGGTGGACTGCCTTTCCTGAAACTCCTGAATGATCTGTGCCATTGTGGCACAGACAGGGGGAGGAAGGCTGAATACTCCCGTCATAACACTGATGAAGGCACTTTATCCCCGGTCCCTGTACAATCCTGCGGATTAACAGGCGGAAACACTCATGCATGGCCGCATATCATTCATGAATTTCTTGAACTATGTCGAAGACAGGATGGGGCAGGATCATATGGAATGAATTACAGGGACAGCTCCAATTGAAAGGCAAAAAGGTGAAGAAGGTATCTGCGTAGGATGCCAGTTTCATAACATCAGATCCCTGTCATGTGAAGCATGATGCACCAAGAGAGGAATGAAAGGCCCGTGGATCCAGGGCGGCTCATTCACGAAGAAGAAAAGCAGAACGTTCTTCGGTTACAAGAGCCATACAATCACGGATGACAACGATACTGTTCCCGTGATACGGTCCTGTTCTGTCACCACAGCAAAGGATCATGACACAGGGGGCGGTCTTCCAAAGCGTGGAATCATAGTCCACAGGGGCAGGGGTTACTTCGGTCATTATCCAAGGGACACTGCTGGCACAATGGACGGATCTGTCAGAAACCATGAACTGTCTGTGGGATCTGTGAGGAGAAATATCAGGAGATCGCAAAAAAGATCACCGATTGGATATCCTTATGCTTTCACGAAGAGGGTGTTTCACTCCTCGCATGTCACGGTCACCCTTGTAAGGAGGGTGTGGGTCAAATAGCGCGGCCTCTTATGGTATTGGCTGGGTATTTGACCCGGTTATTGCAGCAATCGTTGTTGGCGAGTTAATCTCCATCACATGGGGGAAGAGGTCCCATGATCTCACATATGTTCCAGGTTGCTTTTGATTATGTTGCTGGCAGAGTGGCTGCCCCCTCTCTTGCCGCTCAGCGTACCTGTGGTACCCGCCATCAATCGTTCTCCTGCATTTTTTGTGGCAAATGCACCAGGAACATAGGTATTCACACCATGGGATCATATTCCTGGATCACTTGAAACCCAAACTAAAGTATAACACCCACTGAGATGATGAAGGCCCGTTTTGCGCCTTTTCCATGAGGTTGATGGGCTATCCCATGGTCGTAAGCCTTCTGACAACGGTTTCCAGTTTTCCTGATGCAAGGAGGCTTGTACCCAAGCATGATCAATATCTTTGGAATTTTCTCATTAGGTTCCCTTGTCCCGTCGATTCTGGTGATCACCCACGGCTCCTTCAAAGTCTTTAACGGTCTGGTTAGCCCTTGTATTGATGGGAACCGTGTCGTTTTAGGCGCATGATAAGGCAAGGGTATGTCGCAAATAAACGCTTGAGCATGCACGTGAGCAATCAACATTGTGAACTGAATGCGGACTATTTCACACTTTCCGCCGTCTTGTTTATCAGCGCTTTGGCGATCTCTATGAAAGTATCCTGGATGTCTTTGCTAGACCTTACGGCTGGAACCCCATTGTCAGCATTCAATACGACATCAGGAACAAAAGGCAGGCTTCCAAGCAACTCCACACCGTACTTCTCTGCCACCTTTCCTATCGTGCCAGACTTGAAGAGGTCAGTTTTCTCACCACAGTGAGGGCAGACAAAACCGCTCATGTTCTCGATAAGCCCGAGAACTTTCATCTTTAGCTGACCGGCAAAATTGATGGCCTTTACGGCGTCGAGTATTGCAAGATCCTGAGGGGTTATGACGATCACAGCACCATCTGAGTCTGGTATGAGTTGTGCCACCGTAAGTGCTTCATCACCAGTTCCAGGCGGGAAGTCAAGGATGACATAGTCCATGTTGTCCCAAATGACATCTTCAAGGAACTGTTGCACAGCCTTGTGTCTCAGGGCGCCTCTCCAGATCACCGCAGTGTCCTGGGATGGCAGCAGAAAGGCCATGGAAATGACTCTCGGGCCATACTTTGTTTCAACCGGAACAATTCCTTTCTCATCCGCGTACACTTTCTCATTTTCCACACCAAGTAACTTCGGGTCATCCGGCCCGTTAATATCTGCATCCACAAGTCCAACCCTGAATCCCAGATCGGACAGGGTGACAGCAAGATTAACAGCAATTGTTGATTTTCCAACGCCGCCTTTTCCGCTCATTACTAGTATTGTATGTTTCACGCCCTTATATTTCACGGATTTTCCTGGAGCCTGTATCACGGGTGGTGGAGGTGGATTATCCATCTTGATCGTGCCTTTCGCCATGCAGCCACTGATTGCATTATCCTATTTTAGAATTGATTGAGCCTCTATTCTGACAATCTGGAGGGGGCTTGTCGCAGAATCCACTTCATCAGGACCGTCAAGTATAACCACTTCATTAAACCGACTCATGGAATAGCGGAAGAGCGTCGAAACAAGATTGACTGATAAACATATGGCGTAGAATACGGATGGTAAAGATTGGCACCGGGTGCATACCACAAACTAGAGCTCAATGCCACGATCAGGTATGCGGAAATGCATCTTCCCCCGGGTGCGGTACCGCTTGATGCCGGAAGCGGTCCAGGACGCTATTCATTGTAATTTGCCGGCACGGGATGCGAAGTTGAGATGTTGATCTCATCCATGCCAATATTGAGTTCGCAACTAGGAAGGATAAGGAAATCATGCGTGGGAGACATTCAGGATCTTCCATTCCTCGACAATGAGGCATATGACTCAGTCCTCCGCCTTGCTGGTCCACTTTCACAGATAGAGGGAACCGGCAATAGGGGCAGGGCAATAAGGGAACTAGCAGGTGTCCCTAAGGGGATAGGGGCCAATAGGAAAAATGTGGACATCCCTGCAAGAAAAGACCAGGTGGCCCGGAAGAACCTCCTTGACGCACATGAGCATATGGCGGCCGATCCCGGAATTGCCGGCATGAGTGCCCAGATGCATGCAATTTGTGCAAAGATGGAGTGAGCCTAGCCTCTCCAACTATCTTCCGGACCCCGGATTAAGATGAATCAAGTTTATAGCAAGGTTGCGATCTAACTCAACAGATGGAAGAGGACTGTGTATTCTGCAGAGAGGTAATTGGCAGAAGGAATGCATCGATAATCACGGAAAATGATATGGCAATCTCATTCATGGATCATGCCCCGGTTGAAGAGGGGCATATTCTTGTCATACCGAAAAAACACTTCAGGGATATTTTCACTGTGGATGAGCAGTATTACCTCGAAGTCCACAAGATGGCCAGGAAACTCGCTCCAATAGTGATGAAGGCAACCGGGGCTGATGGAATGAACATAGGTCAGAATAACGGAAGGTGTGCAAACCAGGTTGTGTTCCATTACCATGTTCACGTGATACCACGATTCTGCGAGAGGAGACTTTCATGGGATAGAAAGGGAACCACGGCGGAAGAACTTGAACGTGTTGCTAAGACAATCAAGTCACAACTTTGCTCAGTTACCTGAGTTTGGTTACAGAAGGATAAGATATTTTAGCCTCGTTAAT
>JAJZKX010000141.1 GCA_021850745.1 Thermoplasmata archaeon | reverse complement strand
CTGGCCGGAGAGCATCAGAACCGCAAGATTGGAAATCCTTCCGTTGAAGCCCTGAGATATTGCATAATTCAGCATGCTTATGAAGCCTACAGGGTACATTTCAAAAACGGGAGTGGATGGCACCACATCGCCTATGGGCCCCTCCTTGAGGTTGCGTTTCCTGAAATCATAGATGCTGGGGGCGTGAATAAAGGCAATGTCGGTATTCATAAGATATGTAACCTCACTGAGTACAAAATGGTTACAGCTTAGCTGTTAGTCCTGAAGGAGAAGCATCCTGTCAGCAAAATCTGTTATGATGCCGGAACACCCTGCTTCCTTCATGACCTTCGCAATTCCAGGATCGTTTACAGTCCAGGGGAAGATTTTCTTACCATGCTCGGAAAGAAGTCTGATATCCTCCGCAGCGTGGTATGTATAATCAGGAATAAGTATGCTGTATGAATCTATTATTGATTCTGGATCCATTCCTCGTTCAACATAGAATGCCATTGATTCCCTGTCATAAATGATCCCGATCTGCTGACGCCTGTCAAGTTCACGGTACAGGCGCAGACCATCATGATCAAATGATGTTATTATGACATTCTCCTTCATCCTGGACGATTCAATGACTTCCCTGATCCTTCCGCACACATTTCTCCTGTAGGAAACATCCCTTGTTGCTGAGATTTTCAATTCCACGAAAACAGCCTTTCCGGAAAGGGATTCAAGGGCTTCCTTGAGGGTTGGGATGGGTTCGGAACCTGCAACCTTCAGGTTTCTTATTTCAGCAAAGTTCATAGCAGATATTGGAGTATCCTGACCGCACATCCTTCCTGTGGTGAAATCGTGAAACGTCACCGGTACGCCATCCTTTGAAAGCTGGACATCCAGTTCCACTCCATCAGCTCCTGATAAGAGTGCCATCCTGAATGACTTCAGTGTGTTTTCCGGGGCAGAACCGGGCAACCCCCTGTGTCCAATGATTAGGAATTTTTTCTGTCCATCAGACATTTTAGACTACCTATGCAACTCCCCTATGAAATCCTTGTTGCAACTATCTTAACAAATCCCTCTGAAAACTCGGTGCTGTCTGCTCTGTAGCCGTAGGATGCAAGAAAGCCGGATAGGCCTTCCGCTGTGCATCTTGCAGCATCCCTGCTGTATCCTGCGCCGGAAATTATCACTGTTGCTTCATCCCCCTCAAGCTCTATGCTGAAAACGTTTGCAGGTATCTGATCTTTGTATTCTGTTATGAATCTTGCGAAATCCGGAAGCGTTTTTGCGTATTTCCGCAGGATGTTGCCTATGATTACCCCCTTCTCCCTCCACTTTTCAATGATTTTATCACCGGATGCCTCAAGGGATGAATGGATCATGGCATCAAGCAGTGTGGACGGGACCGGCACGGAATCGATCTCCTTAAGGATCAGGAGCACCCTGAACGACCTGACTATATCCTCAGGCCTGATTCCGGATTCCTGAGATTCAAGGAATATGCTGGCTGCTTCCCCAATAACGGCACTCACTGTTCTCCCGTTTCTGCTGGCGTAATCTTCTATGGCCCTTATGAGATCGTTCTTCAGGCTTACGTTAACTCTACCCATGGATTGCCTCCAGTGCCATGAAGGAATATTGCCTTCCCCTATGTGCTTTTAACGGTGGGTTCATGTCATGGATTATATGAACATTTTTGCACAATTTTGCACGTGAAATGTTATATATAAACTTCAATTAAGTGATAATCATGGTGTCAGTGATCAATTTCGACCGGTTCCTCATGGGCTACACACTTGGGGCGCACATACTGATTGTGACACTGAGCATTTCACTTTCTGTCATAGTTTCTGCCGCCGAATTCATAGGGCTGAGAAGAAAAGATGTGTATTTTGAATCACTATCTCGCCGCCTGGCAAAGGCACTGGTCATTTTTTTCGCCGTCGGGACTGCCAGTGGCACTGTTCTGGCTGTTGAGCTTTTTTCCCTCTGGCCCAGCTTCATGGTATTCATCGGCAAGGTTGACATTCTTCCATTCTATTATGAAGTATTTGCCTTCTTCCTTGAGACCATCAGCCTGGTTCTCTACGTTTATTACTGGGATGCATTCCGGAACAGGTACAAACACTGGGCACTTTCACTCTTCGTAGCCATAGGAACAGTGATGTCCGCGGTTTTTATCACAATGATCAACGCATTCATGAATACGCCAGCTGGCTTTACCCTTGTTAACGGACAGCCAACCAACATAAATCCGCTTGCAGCAGTCATGGCACCTTCTGGATTCGTGGAGATATCCCATGTTGTAACCACAACGCTTGCTGCAGGATCATTCCTGCTGCTTGCCTATCTGGCATTCAGCTACCTGAAGAACCATACGCAGGATTCCAGAATTTTCTACAGGAAAGCAATGATGCTCACCTCAGTTGTGGGGTTCATTGCCCTTCTTCTGGCAGGCATAACCGGGGATTCCAATGCAAGAATGCTCATATCACTCCAGCCCCTCAAATACGCAGCAATTGAGCTGAATCTTCACCCGGCTGTTAATGCACCTGAAATGATTGGAGGAATAATGATCAACGGACATCCGGAATACTATATCACCATCCCCGGCCTGCAGAGCATACTGGCCTTTCTTACATTCAACTCAAAAACTGCAGTTCCGGGGCTCTCCCAGTTTCCGTCCAGCCTCTGGCCTCCCCTCTTTGTGCATCTTACCTTTGACGTTATGGTGGGCGGGGGGACGCTTGTTGGTTTATTCGCCCTCTATCTCATGTATCTCCTGGTCCGGAGAAAAGATCTTACAGGCAGGCTTTCACTTTACGGAATGCTGGTTGCCGGTGTTCTCATAGAGGTGGTTTATGATTCAGGCTGGGTGACAGATGAGGTTGGCAGGCAGCCATGGATCATCTACAAGGTAATGACTGTGTCTCAGGCTGCAAATACCTCTCCTTCGGTGGTTCCTCTGGGTATAGCCATAATAATCTTCTATCTCGCTCTTGTACCGTTCACCTTCTATTTTGCGGCAAAGGTGCTCAGGCAGGAAAGAATTGAAGAGGAACTTGAAAAAAGCAGGGGGTCAAAATGGTACAGATCATTCATCCCGAAATAGGGCTTAACCTGGCAATTTTTGCAATGCTCTTTGCGATCCTGTCCACGGAGCTCATGGCAGCCTCCGCAATTCTGTTCAAATACAGGGAGAGCGAGCGAAAGGTTTTCAGGTACCTCGTCCCAATATGGGAAGTTACAGGAACATTCTTTGTATTCTACGTGGTAAATCTTGAAGCCCTTATCCCGTCGGCGCTGCCGCTGATTGCGTATTCATTCATCAGTTACATCCTGTTATTCCTCATTCTGTATGTTATGAGGAACGCGTCCATAATATCTGCTGAGTACATATGGAAAAACCGGAAGATCAACCGCAGATTCCTCTACAGTATCTATGCCATCATAACATTTGTCCTGGGAATAATGATACTGGTTATCTACACGGCATTCATCAGCGGCAGGGGTATAGATTACTCCAGGATGACGTTCAGCCTTTCTGCCTTCGCGTCTTTCCTCCCAGATGACGGTTTCATAATGGGCTCTGCAATCCTCCTTTTTGGGTTCGCCTCAATATTCTATGGACTGGATGTGAAGCGTTATCTGCCCCCTTTGGTTGTAATGGCTGGAATGGTAATTGCCGGAGTCTCCTTTGTTTATCTGGGAAACCTGAATAATCCCTACGTCCTTGCGGTGCCCGTAATACTTACCATTCTTGTGCCGGTGCTGTGGCTCTCCGGCAAGACCAGGGCCATTGTGCAGAACAAGATTGTTTTTCAGGGTTTGCTGGCTGTTTCGGTATTTTTCCTGGCTTATTCGCAGTATCCAGACCTCATGGGGAAATCCCTGAACATATTGAGCCTGCTGAACAACAATGCAATGCAGACGCAGGTTTTCTACACAACGATCATAGGCGGCGTAATACTCCTGCTCCTGACACTGATGTATTTCGATGTTGCTTTCAGGAAGGAGGAGCGAAACCGGGTTCAACAGCCGGAATCAGCAGACTGATCAGGGTTCCTCCGCCCTGAGAATTATATGCCTGGGCTTTCCCCTGAGGATGCTCTTGCCCTGTTCCGTTGTTTCCTTGAACGGCCTGCTGGCAATGAACTTCCTGAAAGAATCAACACTGTCCCATTCACTGAATATCATGTATTCACCTGGAACCGAAACATCCCTGTAGAGCCTGGCGTCCCTTATTCCTGTGTCGTTCTCCATCAGAAACTTTATGACACCTTTGAATGTTTCCTCGAACTCCTGTTCCCTGCCACTTACGACTGAATAGAAAAAACCAACATTAATCATAATTTGAAAGGTTAGTGAGACATATAGAATTAACTGATCCTCCCATCCACATTGCACCTGAGTCCCAGATCCACCATTCTTGCTGCCCAGATATGCGCTCTGCACACCGTGATTGGTACATCGTTAACAAAGAGGGTAGATGTCACAAAGGTCTTCTTTTCGTAGGCAAGTTTCCTTATGCCAGCTATGGGAAAAACCTTATCCATTTTCCTTGACTGGAAGACCAGCCTGTCATGGTAGAGAAACAGCCGGCCCTTAATATCATTCATGAATGCCAGATCCATGATTACAGGATCATCACTGTTCTGCAAGTTTCTCTTCCTCCACTATGTTCACTGTTTTTCCTGCCCTTTTGACCAGATCAGGCCTTCTTTTCTTCAGGAGCACTGCGTATGTCATTGCGAACGCCAGATACACGGCTGCCACTATTACTGCCTCTGTCACCGGGAAGACCGGAGGCCACACACTTTCGTACAGCACGAAAATGAATATTGCTGTTGCAATGAGTGGCAGCACATAATGCTCAATTGGATGTATGATCTTGTGAAGGCGCCTCTTGTGAACTTCCTTCAGGCGCCTGAAAAGTGTTATTACAGATGTGTTCAGCAGGATGTGAGTTATTATGAGCCCAACCAGTGCTATTGTCGTCAGCAGATCAAACGTGTCTGACAGGGCTTTTGTCACATATATTCCAGTTGCCGCTCCCGATATAAGCCTGATGGGTGATATTCCCATTGAGTAGGCAATCAGGAAAGCAGCTGCCAGGGAACCCACGCTTGAAAATGTCCCTATAAAAGCAAGTGCCTTGCTTGGCGTCACCCATCGCCTGCTTATGTGCGCAAAGAATTTCGGGATTATTCCATCCCTTGCCATGGCAAAGTATACCCTTCCCGCATTGGACTGCATTGCAACCGAATCCGAAAATGCTGAGTTGAACGCCACCATTGCCAGCATGAGTCCTCCAGCTATGCCGGTGTACAGGGTTGCCACGATTATCCCGGGAATGTTGCTGGCTGCAAAGGATGTCATGAGCGAGACTCCCCAGCCAACTGTCATGGCGTAGGCAACCTCGGTGAGAACTATTCCAACGATCAGGAGGCCGTAGACAAGTGATTTTGTAATGTTCCTGCTGCTCTTCACCTCCTCGCCCAGAGGCGCCGATCCACCGTATCCTATGAAGCTTGTTAACCCGAAAATCATCCCCAGCCCCACTCCTGCTGCAGGCCCACCAACCGATGAGAAATTCCCGGAATAGGAGGGCCAGGCACCTGGATTGAACACTGCCAGGGTGTTATCATGGGCCTTGAAGATAATTATGGCAGAAAGAACTGCAAGGAAAGCCACCTCAAAGAATGCCGCAATTCTCAC
>JAJZKX010000140.1 GCA_021850745.1 Thermoplasmata archaeon | reverse complement strand
CCCAGCGATACAGAAGATTTGTGCCATAAGTTGATGTCTTCTCCTTACGCAGGTATTTGGCAAGATCATAATATGGCTGGAAAATGCTTGGCCCATGCCTGAATTCGGTTTTGGCTTTTAGATTTTCATAAATTCCTGCGACTAAAGGAGCTAAAAATAACACTCCAAATATCTGAATTATAGTCTCTCCGAGCTGAACATCCATGCAAATTCTACCTGATTTAATGTCAGACGTTATCAGCCGGAGGGCGTTTAAAGGCTAACGTCATAGCCTTCTATGGCAATTACTCTACAACTTCACCGGTAAATTCTGCTTCCTTTTCTGCCCTGTGCCTCTTTTTGATCATGTATCTCGTTGCATATCCGGTTATTTCATTGAAGTCCTTTTTTGAGGCCCCTGCGATGACTGTTTTAAGTACTTCCTTGTTTTTGTGGAAATTTTCTGAAAATAATTCTGGCTTGGAACTTGCAAGATCTATTGCAATCTTTTTTACATATTGTGGCCTGATGCTTCCCATATATCTGGGGATATGTCAACTAGCTTAAAAATATTTTTAATAAGGGCCGGGAAAATCTATGTGCGTTCAGGTTGATGAAAATTAAATCATAAAACTTAACTGAATCATGGACATGGGGTGTAAATGATAAATAGAGAACTGGCAGCTGAGGTAAAAACCCTGATGCCATCCAGGGAACGGGAGACCGACAGGAACAGCCCCGTTTCAATGTGGAATGAAATGGACAGGCTTAGAGGCAAGCCCGAACCTACCACTGTTGTAATATTCAGGACAAGAGGATGTTCATGGTATGATTTCTCCTCGTGCTCTATGTGCGGATATTTTAACGATGTAAATACAAATGTTGGGGTGGGCAATCTGAAGACGCAGATAGACAAGGCTTATGATTTCATGGAAAATACAAAGATACTCAAAATTTTCACATCGGGAAGTTTCCTTGACAGAAGAGAGGTGCCAAAGGAAGCTTTTGATTATTTCATGAAGAGGATGTCTGATAAAGTTGAAAAGATACTCGTTGAATCAAGAACAGAATATGTTACTGAAAAAACCATGGAGGAGATGAAATCTTATGGCATAGATACCAGAATTGCCATTGGTGTTGAAAGCTCAAACGATTATGTTGTTAAAAATATGGTTAACAAAGGGACAAATTTTTCAAAATTTGTAAAAGCAGCAAAAGTCCTCCAGAAAAGTGACATAGAACTACGATCTTATTTGCTGCTGAAACCGCCATTCATGCCAGAGGAAGAGGCTGTGCTCGATTCAATCAAATCTGTAAGAGACTGCGCACCTTATTCAACTGACATATCCGTTAACCCCATGAACATTCAGAAAAACACGCTGGTAGAAAAACTGTGGAAAAGAGGAGAGTACAGGCCTCCATGGTTGTGGAGCGTTGCAAGGGTTCTCCTGGAAACACAGGATGTACAGGCTGATGTATTGTCATATCCAACAGGCGGTGACAGGGAAAGGGGTTCCCATAATGATGATCATGACAGGGAACTTGTGAATATTATTTTCAAAGCATCCCTGAGCCAGGATTTCGGGGAATTGCAGGAGTATTATGATAGGGGAGACAAGAGGAAATATTTTTCCCATCTGGCGAATGAATCAAGAATTCCAGTACAGTACGATCTGGATTCATTCATAAGAAAGATTTCAGCGGGCTCGGTGAAGATCTGATGAAGCTTGGGAATCTGGGTGAGCGGAAGATAATAGAAAGAATATTTTCGTCCGGAAATATATCGCAGGACCCGGATGACTGTTCATTGATTGAATTAAAGGATGAGTACCTGTTGTTTACCACAGATTCCATAAGTGAGAAGAGCCATATTCCTGAACTTGCAACTCCATACGAGGCGGGAAGGTTTTTCGGTGCTGTAAACCTGAGTGATATAGCGGCGATGGCAGGTATTCCGAAAAGCTTTATGGCAAACTATAACCTGAAAAAGGATATGGAGATAGAATACCTTGACGAATTCTCCAGAGGGCTGGCAGGCATACTCAATGAGCACGGTGTTGAGTATATTGGAGGAGACACCAAGGAAACAGCGGAAAATATATTTGTTGGGTTCTGCATAGGAAGACAGAAGAAAAAGCTTGTAAGAAAAAGGTCAGAAATTGCACCGGATCAGATCTTATGCATGACTGGCTCCGCAGGTAAGGTCGGCGCAGCTTACATTTCATACAAGAATGGAATTGACATCAGGGAATCTTCAAGAAGAATGCTTGACATTAAGCCAAGGCTTGATGTGGCTGAAACAATAAGCAAATCGGGTGCAAAATTCATGATGGATCTTTCTGATGGGCTTTTTGGCTGCCTTTCACAGATGAAGCACGACTATGGCATTGGCTTCAGGATTGTAGAGCATGAGGTTAAAACTGATAGTTCTGTTGAAAATGTCTCCAAGCTGACAGGTGTGCCGGTGAGGGAAATCTCTATGAACATTGGCGGGGATTACGAACTCCTCTTTACAATAGACAATGATCATTTCGGAGAGTTTTCAAGAGAGATGGAAAAGAATAACATTGAAGTGTGCTACATAGGAAATACCTGGAAGGGCGACAACATAATTTTTGATGGAGAAAGATGGGAAGAAATAAGCAGAAATGGCTGGGAACATTTCTCCCACAGGGAAGACGTGACTGGTAATTGATCAATTTTTGCTGATCATCAGCATCAGTTCCCTGCCGTCTATATTCCAGTTTTTACTGATTGAATTGCCATTTTCCCTGAATGTTTTTGAGATTTCCAGCTTATCGCTGAGAGTTTCTGATCTTATTGTTTTCTCAAGTTCATGCACAGCCTCCTTCACCAGTTCGTCACCATCCATCTGAACTAATATGTGCTGATCATAGGGCAGGTCCATCTCCTTCCTCATTACCTGTATCCTTCTGATTATCTCACGTGCCATTCCCTGCACTTCAAGGCCGTGGTCAAGTTCATTGTTTATATACAGGTTAAATGTTTCTTCACAGACCATAGTGTAATTTGGCGATACTTCTTCAAGTATTTCCACGGAGCCTTCAGGCAACTCATAACCTTCAAAGGAAATTCCTGTCCCCTTTGAAAATGATTTTGCCTCGCCCGAGTCGTTGATTTCCTGTATGAAGTTATTGAACTCCTTCATCTTCTCCTTGAGTACAGGTGCAACTTTGCCCAGTACAGGCCTAAGGTACGTCTTGACTGGCTTCTCAGCCTCATTTATGAATTTTATGTTTGCGCAGTTGATTTCCTCTCTCACAGGAACAAGTGTTTTTTCTGTCACGTTTGAACCCTCTATGAGTATCTCTTTCAATGGCTGCCTGCCCTTTATAGAAGCAACCTGCCTGCCTCTCCTTACTGCTTCCAGCACTTTCCTCGATACGGCCATCTCGTTTTCCAGGTTCTGATCTATCAGGCTGTAAGAAACCTCCGGGAAAAGTTCTGCGTGGACACTGAGGGCCTCAGGATTCAGCTTCCTGTATATAAATTCTGTCGTAAATGGAGCTATTGGCGCAAGCATTTTGCATATGCTTTCCAGTGCAAAATACAGGGTGCTGTAAGCATCTTCCTTCTTTCCGCCATTGCTGTTTTCCCAGAATCTCCTCCTTGAAAGCCTGAGATAGAAATTTGATGTGTCATCTATAAGATCACCAATGAGAGACTGTGCCTGGCTGAATTCATACACATCCATTGAGTTCCTGACCGATGCTATGGTAGTGTTGACTCTTGAAACAAGCCATCTGTCCAGGTCATTGTCTGATTGTGTCAGTCCCTTAAAATCGTAATTGTCAAGGTTTGCATTTGATGCAAAGAAAGTGTATATATTCAGCAATGTGCCGAGAATCTTGGTTTCAGCCTCCTTAACAACCTTGTCAACAAGAGGCTTGGGTTTCCATGGCACAGTTGTGTAGAAGAACAGCCTTGACGGATCAGGGCCGTATTTTTCAATTAATTCTTTCGCCAGAACGCCGTTTCCTTTGCTCTTGCTCATTTTTCTTCCCTGCGAGTCAAGTATAAACTCAGCGCAGAAAACATTCTCATATGCGTTTGAGCCAAAAAGGAGCGTGCTTATTACGTGAAGTGTGTAGAACCATCCTCTTGTCTGGTCTATCCCCTCTGTTACGAATGAAACCGGTATGTCAGGTTTCTTTTCCCCGTTGAAAGGGTAATGTGTGGCAGCGTACGTTGCTGACCCGGAGTCGAACCATGTATCGATTACATAAGGTTCTCTTTCCATTATTTCTCCGCACTTGTCGCATTTGAATTTTACGTTGTCAACATAAGGCCTGTGGAGATCGTTCAGTTCTGCTTCCACGCCCAGTTTTTTCAATTCTTCAACCGAACCTATGGCTTTCATATGGTTATTTTTGCATGTCCACACCGGGAGTGGCGTGCCCCAGTACCTGTTTCTTGAAAGATTCCAGTCTTTGGCTTCCTCAATGAAATTTCCAAATCTTCCACTCTTTATATGCGCTGGCACCCAGTTTATTTTCTCATTGTTTGCGACCAGTTCCTTCCTGAAAGATGAAACACCCAGGAACCATGCATCGATTGGATAATAGAGAAGTGGTGTTCCGCATCTATAGCAGAAAGGGTATGAATGCTCATATTTCTCGCTTTTGAGTGCCATATTCCTCTCCTTAAGGAATTTGACTATCTCCAGATCTGCATCTTTAACCGACAATCCATTCCATGGCATTGATTCATATTCAAATTTACCCTGCAGGTTAACTGGATTTATTATCTTGACTTTTCTCTGCTTTCCTATCTCAAAGTCTTCTGAACCGAATGCAGGTGCTGTATGGACTATTCCTGTACCCTCGCCAAGAGTAACGTGGTCTCCATGCACTATCACGCATGCATTTTCCGGCAGCTCCACAAATTCTATTGGCCTTGTGTATTTCAGCCCTATGAGCTCTTTCCCCTTGAAGACTCTTTTTATCTCAAAATTGCCCTGGAATATTGGTTTTGCAAGATTCTCTGCAACTATATAGGACTCTTTGTTGAAGCTTACCTCGCAGTAATCCACATTCTCATTTACTGCCAGGAACATATTGGAAGGAAGGGTCCAGGGAGTTGTCGTCCATGCCAGAACGAATCTTCCATCATCCAGCCTGAATTTCGCATAAACTGACAGATCTTTAGTGTCCTTATACCCCTGGGCAAGTTCGTGGGAACTCAGTGTTGTTCCACATCTTGGGCAATAAGGGGAGATCCTGTAATCTTTGTACAGGATGCCTTTTTCAAATAATGATTTAAGGGCCCACCATTCACTTTCCATGTAGTCCTTTTTCAGTGTAACATAAGCATTGTCATGATCGATCCAGAACCCGAGCTTGTCATCCACCTCAAGCCATTCCTCAACATATTTGAATACGCTGCCCCTGCAATATTCATTGAATTTGTCCACACCATATCTTTCAATGTCCGCCTTGTTCTTAAAGCCAAACTTCTTTTCTGCTTCCAGCTCAACAGGCAGGCCATGGCAGTCCCATCCTGCATCCCTCCGCTTTATGTTGTAGCCCATCATTGTTTTATATCTCAGTACTGTATCCTTGATGGCCCGCGTTAAGGCGTGCCCTACGTGAGGGACACCATTTGCAGTTGGCGGCCCTTCCAGAAATATGAAATCCTTTCCATTCTTTCTAATGTCGTTTATGGTTCTGTAAACTCCTTGCTGATTCCAGTATAAGGGAAACG
>JAJZKX010000139.1 GCA_021850745.1 Thermoplasmata archaeon | reverse complement strand
GGTGTTTATCCTTATTACAGACAGCCCACTCTCATACATTGAAAGAAGTGGCTCCCTTTGAAAACTGGAGGGCCCAATAGTTGCCACAATCTTCGTGCTCGACACGATACAATATATTTTGAATCTATTTAATTCTGAACAAGCAGCTTGAAATCTTTTCACCGCTATTAACTGCGAATTTAATGTAAGAAGCTGCCAGTATGGAATTCTCCGTTGAGTATGGAAGTTCCAATTAGCATTCCAAGATATTGCGACACATCGTTTTCAAGCAAATACATGCTGTCGATCCCGCTTTCAAGCACTAGTCCCACCTCTGTCTCCTTATATTTTTGAAGAACCTGGAATTCTTGGGCTTCCATCTTCAGTGTTTTCAGGTTCCTTCTGTTGTATCCATAAATGATGCCTTTCTGAGGTTTCAGGGCTTCAAGAAATGCCATGTCATGAAATTCAACAAGTGCTTCCATTCCCAGAGATATGGCGTAGTTGCTCAATTCCCGCGCCTTTTCAATTCCCAGAAAATCAAGTATAAAAAGTACTGCATCTGCTCCTGAGTTGAATGCATTCCGAACCATGAGTTCACTTGATACAAAGTCCTTGTCGAGAATGGGAAGATTGAGTTCCTGCACCACTGTAATGTCGGCATAATTCCCCAGAAAGTGGTCCTGCTCCGTTAGAATGCTTAAGCCTGCAACACTCTGGAGATCTGCTTTCCTGAAATATTCAAGTGGCCCAATATCTTTTCCAAGATTAAAGCCAGATGGCGACTTCCTCTTGAATTCTGATATTATCCCAGTTTTTCCATGCTTCTTGAAATTCAGGAGGCTATCTTTTAGGCTGATAGGGCCCCTGATGCGATTGTATTCAACTGGTTTCCGCTGCCAGTTCCTGGAATAGATATGCTCAACTATGCTCACTGATAACACCAATGAAATTCCTCATTATTTCCCTGCCATATTGTGAGTAGTAGCTTTCTGGATGGAACTGTAAGCCAAATTTGCGGCCATCTTCTGAGTGGAAGGCCATAGCTGTACCGTCAGTAGCGGAAACTGCATCTACAATTATGCTGCGGTTAGGCTTTATTGCAAGCGAGTGGTACCTGACAGCGTTGAATCTCCCCGGGATTCCAGAAAGCAACCCTGTTCCAAAATTCTCCATGGTGTCTATCTCCCCATGCATCAAGGTGTCTGTTCTGTAGATTTCACAACCAAGATAATATCCTATTAGCTGATGGCCAAAGCAGATTCCAAGTGCAGTGGGGAAACCTTTTTCCAGTAGCTCCAGACCCATCCCCCTATCTCTCTGATTTACAGGATTTCCAGGTCCCGGTGAAATAATGAGCGCATCATATTCTCCTGAATCGACGTGATCAATATCAGCACTACTGTCAACCACATCCACTCCCAACCCTTCTCTCCGAAGAAGGTCCACTATGTTGAAGGTAAATGAATCCTTGTTATCAAGCAGCATTATGCGCAAATCAAATCGCCCGCCAATATTGTGCCGGCTTTGGCAATTATTTCATCCACTTCATTGCTGGGGTTGGAATCCTTTACTATGCCTGCTCCAGCCTGAGTGTATGACTTTCCACCATTTTTGAAGGCTGACCTAATGGTCAGTGCCATATCAATATGGTTTTTCCCCATTATTCCAACCGTACCGCCATAAGGCCCCCTCTCCGTGGTCTCATATTCATCGATAATCTCTATGGCCCGGACTTTTGGAGCTCCGCTTACGGTACCGGCCGGGATTAGCGAAGAAAAGATGTCAAAATTGCGCTTTCCTTTTGCGAGCTTGGATTCTACACTGCTTGTCAGGTGGATAACTGAGTAAAATTTCTCCGGTACCATGCTTCTGCTAACATTTACGCTGTCTGTTGAACTGATTCTGGAAAGGTCATTTCTGGCTAGATCCACAAGCATCCGGTGTTCGCATAGTTCCTTGTTGTCAGAAAGCAGCGATGCGACAAGATTGGCATCAGTGTTGCCGACCCGGTTTCGTGTGCCGGCAATCGGGTTTATGGCTAAATGCTCGCCGTGTTTGGTGAATGCATTTTCCGGCGTGCTTCCGAGAATTTCCAAATTCCCCATTTTGTAATAGTAAACATATCTGGATTTGTCATTGAATAGGAGGTGCCTGAGGATTTTCGGGCCGTTGAACCACTCCAGGTTGAATCGATGGGACATCACGACCTGCAAAGCTTCTCCATTCCTTATCCGTTCCCTTATTTCCAAAATGCTCTCTTCAAGCTTTCCCCTTTCCAGGGGTGGTAAATCAACTCTCTTCCCGCTAACATGTAATTGGCGTTCCTCTGTTCTTATAAAACTGCCAGAAACAGTCTCGGACGGGAGAATGGCTCCAATGAGTGGCCACTCTTTTCTGTGTCTGCTTTTGACTCCAAGTGTATCCTGAACGAGGCTGAATGAAGTAAAGATAGGAATTTTGACATCTCCCTCTTCAGATTCATCCATGAGTTCTGGGATGGTTTCATCCAGAGCTTTTCTTGCACTTCCATTGAATAGAAAAGGTTTATCATCAGTCTTGAAAAGGAATTCTTCGCCAACTAATCTATCCTTGTCGCTGAACCTGCAGAAATATGCAAAGTTCGCACCCTGCTCCTCGAGTTCACCTACTTTGTTGATAAGTGTCTCCTTCAGAACGGATCACCTCCATGAATTCTATGATTTTTTTGTGGCTCTTTCTTCCGGGTGTTTCCTCCAGGCTGCTGCTTACATCTATAAAATATGGGGAGTACAAGAGCAGTTTTCTTAGGTTTGAAACAGAAACTCCCCCTGCAATTCCAATGGGGAGATTTTTCATATTGCTGACCCTTGCCGTGGCAGAATCCAGGGCGTTTCTTCCATATTCCAGCAGGACAAGGTCTGCACCTAGCTTTATTTTTTCAATCCCTGCATTTAATGGAGATGGCTCTTCCTGTGCAAATACAACTGAAATGACTTTTCGGCCTAGTTCTTCCTTCACATAATCAATCTCATCTGCTCCATGCTGAAAATGCAGTTGCACATAGGATTCCCCGGAATGTATAGCCATAACTTTTTCCATTTCCGTATAAACGCCAGCTACGGTAGCCCCCATGGAGGACAACTCGTTGACCACGCTTTCACTTCCCTTTCTTGGAGATCTGTCTGATCTAACGATTCCGATGATGTCTGCGCCCTGCTCCATGGAAAATATGGCGTCTTCAGTGTTTGTTATTCCGCAAATCTTCACTTTGGGCTCATGCATCAACAGCGACCTCCACGACTTTCTGGATATGTTGATGAACTATCCCCGATAAGATGGTTTCAAGTGCGCTTCTGTAGGCTTCAATTATATCAGAGGATTTTCCATTTATCACAAGAGAAAGCGCTGCATTGATGGCTATGTACCTAGCGACGTTCGTGTTTGCGCCCGCAAGCCCTTCCATTGCCAAACTGAACGAAGTCTCCGGGTCTAAACTGGAAATGTGTTCTAATCCAATCTTCTCCCCGATTATTTCTTTAGGTCTGATCACCATCTTCCTGGCTTTGCCTCTGGAAATCAGCACAACATTGGTGTTGGAATATGGTGAGACTTCATCCATCCCGTCTTCTGAATAGATTACGCATCCTCTCTTATTGTTGTAAAGAATAAATTCCACGTAAATTTTAGAGATCTCTTCATGAGTAACTCCAAGCATCAGTACATCTGGGTCTGCTGGATTGGTAATAGGTCCGAGATAGTTGAAAGCAGTCTTTGCGGGAATCATTTTCCTTGCCCTTGCAAACTTTGCAAAACTGTCGTTGTATTTTGGTGCAAGTATAAATGCAAAAGAACTGTCCCTGATCCTCTTCTCCAGAGCGGCCTGGTCCATTTGGAAATTGTACCCCAGGAAGTTTAGGAAATCTGCACTTCCTTTATTGCTGGTGGCTCCAAAATTTCCATGTTTGGCAACCTTTACGCCCATGGCGCTTACTACAAGAGCTGCGGCAGTACTCACATTGATGGTATTCTTGCTGTCACCCCCAGTGCCCACAATATCCGAAACGCCCTGTATCTTTGATAAGGTGGCCCTTTTCTTGATTATATTGGCAAGCTCCCCAACTATCGAAGGCGTGTTTCCACTCTCGTTGATCTGCCTCAGAAACTCAGCCTTTTGCTCATCAGTGGAGTTATCCAGGATTGAATCTATTGCTGATTTCAGTTGATAACCACCAATCCAGCTCTCAGTCCGCATTTAGAGGAGCCTCCCTAACCGATACCTGGAATTTCCTGAACCCTTCGAGATCCCGATTCTTCAGATACTCCACAAGCAAGCTTCCTATAGCGACTCCACTGCTTCCAAGATCGAGAACCTCTCTAATCTGGGCTGTTGTTCTGATTCCGAATCCAAAATTAATTTCCCTCCCGGGTAGAAGATCAAGAATCCTCTTGGATACTTCCTCAAGATCAAAGGGCATATCTATTCCGGTCGAGGGTTGCAGGCCATAGTAAATCCAGGATCTTGTCATTGAGGACACAGAAATGATCAGGCCATCGGGTGTCGCAGGGTTGAAAAAAGGTATGAAATTGAAGGTTTCCTCAATTTCCGGAATAATCCGGTCACTTTCTTCGGAGTAGTCTGTTAGAAGATCAGGGACGATAACTCCCCTGAAGCCGTCATCTTTCAGGAACTCAGCATAGCTAATGCCTTGTTTGCTAAATTTTTCATAATAGCTAAGGGCATAGGTTGGAATGCCTTTTCCATTCAGAATGCTTGTGTATTCCAAAAGATGGGAAGGAGTATAATTCTTCAGGGCCACGGAATGGGTGGCCTTTATAATAGGGCCATCATAGAGGGGGTTACTCTCAGGTATGCCTATCTCTACATATTTCACCACATCAGGATCCACAACTCCCAGAAAGGACTTCAATATTTCAGTGGATGGATAATCTGCGGTAAAATACAGGATCAAAGGCGTCATGAAATTGTTCACCTCTGGAAAATCGACATGTCGAGAAGGCCATGTCCACTTACATTGACGAGTATTGTCTCTCTGCTATTCCCGTTGGCCCTCGCATATTCTATTGCTGTGGCAATGGCGTGGCCTGATTCCGGTGCTGCAACAATGCCTTGGCTCCTCGCAAAAAGTTTCAGGGCATCAATAACACTACTTTCAGTAACATCACTGGATTTTATCTTACCAGAATTAACAAGCATTGAAATGGAAGGTGCCGCGCCATGGTACCGAAGACCCCCTGCATAGATTTTCTCAGGGACAAAATCAGACCCAAGTGTATACATCTTTATTGAAGGAAGGATCTTAGCCGTGTCCACATAATCATACTTGTATTCGCCCTTGGTGAACTTTGGGACTTCAGATGCCGTTGAAGCGAAAATCTTTGCTTCCTTGAATTTTTTCATGAGGGGAAAAACAAAACCTCCGAAATTACTGCCTCCTCCAACGCAACCAATCATCACATCAGGTTCCTCGCCAAGAATTTCTAGTTGTTTTTCCGACTCCAGGCCAATAACGCTCTGGTGCGTCAGGACTGAATTGAACACACTACCAAGCATGTATTTAAGATCCTTCTCCAGGGCATACTCTACTGCTTCGCTGATTGCTATTCCC
This sequence comes from Thermoplasmata archaeon, assembly GCA_021850745.1. Next base: position 138 of record JAJZKX010000139.1, on the reverse strand, counting down.
AGTGTGCCGGGGTGATCCGGCGCCTTAGCCAGAACCTGTCTTCCGAATTCTGTTTCAGTTGAAGGGCTAGGTACAATCTCTCCCCCGTAGAGTTCCATGATATTCTTCCTGAGGGGTTTTTGGTTGAAGCTAACCTTT
>JAJZKX010000138.1:4923-5741 GCA_021850745.1 Thermoplasmata archaeon | reverse complement strand
TTCCTGGAGTTCCTTGTCCGTGATCTCAACGTAATCTTTGACTGTGGGGCTTTCTTTGTAATCCCTTACGGGTGACTTGAGGAATGCAAGGAATGCATCCCTCCTGTATTCATAGGCCTCGTCGTGAAGCCGTGTCTTTAGTGTTTCCGGGTAGCTCTCCATGAAATATCATCCTACTGCGCCAAGCTTACCCATTTCAAGCTTGATGAGCCTGTTCATTTCCACGGCGAACTCCATGGGGATTTCCTTCATGACATCGTCAAGGAAACCAAGGACGATCATTGAACTTGCCTCGTCCTCACTGAGGCCCCTTGACCTCAGGTAGGTGAGTTCGTCAGTCCCAATCCTTCCCACTGTTGCCTCGTGCCCGAAGGTCGCTGTTGGCTCATATATCTCGTCATGCGGGTAAGTAAAGCTTGTTGAATTGTCGTTAATGAGAAGCGCGTCACACTGGACATGGCTCTTGGAGTGCTCTGCCCCCTTGTTCATTCTGAGCAGACCCCTGTATATGGCCTTTCCGTCCTCAATGCTGATGCTCTTTGCGATGATCCTTGAACTTGTGTGTGGTGCAAGGTGAAGTGCCTTTGCCCCCGTATCTTTAACCGTTCCAGGCCCTGCAAGGGATACATTGAGGTTGTGCGTGGTTGCGTATGGGCCCCTGAGATAGGATGACGGGTAGAGCATTGTGACTTTTGAGCCAAGTGAGCCGCCAACCCACTCCATCTTTGCATTCTCGTCCACCCATGCCCTCTTTGTGGGCATGTTGTAAACACTCTTTGACCAGTTCTGGACGCTGGTGTATCTTGCATGGGAATTCT
>JAJZKX010000138.1:0-4913 GCA_021850745.1 Thermoplasmata archaeon | reverse complement strand
CGGCATAAATTTCCACGATTGCGCTGTGGAGTGAGTTTCTGTCATATCTTGGAGCAGTGCATCCCTCGATGTAGTGGACCTTTGAGCCTTCATCGGCAACCACGATTGTGTGTTCGAACTGGCCCGTAGCTTCTCCATTCATCCTGAAATAGGTCTGTAGAGGCATATCGATCTGGACGCCCTTTGGAACGTACAGGAAAGAGCCTCCGCTCCAAACTGCGCCGTTAAGTGCTGCAAACTTGTTGTCCGTTGCCGGAACAGCCTTGCAGAAGTAATCCTTAACCAGATCAGGGTGTTCCCTGAGAGCTGAGTCCAGGTCCATGAACACGACGCCTTTGTCTTCCCAGACTTTCTTGAGGCTGTGGTAGACGCCTTCACTGTCATACTGCGCCACCGAACCTGCAAGATATTTCTGTTCCATTTCTGGAACGCCCAGCTTGTTGAATGTATCCTTGATCTCGTCAGGAACGTCTTCCCACTTTGTTGAGTTGACTTCGTCCGGCCTGTTGTAATAGTTAGTGTTCTCCCAGTCTATTCCTGAGAGGTCCGGACCCCATGTTGGCACAGGCTTTGACTCGAATATCTCAAGTGCCTTGAGCCTGAATCTCCTCATCCAGTCCGGCTCTTTCTTGATCTCAGAAATTTCTTCAACTACTTTCCTGTTAAGACCTTTGCCCGTGGAATATATCGGCTTGTAGTTGTCATGGAATTCCCAGTCTTCCTTCTTTATATTGGAATTCTTAAGGTCTTCCAGCAGTTTTTCCATTTCAGCATCCTTGCTGTACTCTACTTCCATGTTTTTTTCCTCCTTAATTCTTGATCCAGTCGTAGCCTTCCTCTTCAATGCGAAGAGAAAGGTTGTTGTCCCCATCGACAGCTATCTTACCATCTTTCAGTACGTGAACAAATTGAGGTTCTATGTTCTTAAGAATCCTCTGGTAGTGTGTAATGATGAGAAATCCCACATCATCACTGTAGTAGTCCCTGATCTCGTCCGCGACGAGCTTCAGTGCATCCACATCCAATCCTGAGTCAATTTCATCCAGTACGATGATCTTTGGCCTTAGCATGACCATCTGGAGAATCTCAAATCTCTTCCTCTCTCCGCCTGAGAAGCCATCGTTTACTGATCTTGACATAAATGATTCATCGAGCCCGACCTTCTTCATGTGGACTTTCATCCTGTCATAAAATTCGGTCAGGGTAACCTTGTCCTCTGGGTGGGTTTGCCTATATGCGGTCCTGAGGAAAGTTGAAAGCTTTACCCCAACCACTGCAACAGGGCTCTGGAATGCAAGGAACAATCCTGCCCTTGCCCTTTCTTCAGGTGTCTTGTCTGTAAGGTTGATTCCATCAAGTACAATTGAACCACCTGTAATCTTATAGTTAGGGTGGCCAATGAGAACGTTTCCAAGTGTGCTCTTTCCAGCTCCATTGGGGCCCATCAGGGCATGCATTTCCCCGCCCTTGACGGTAAGGTTTACTCCTTTCAGTATTTCCTTGTCCTCCACGGAGGCTCTTAGATCCTTAATCTTTAGTTCCGGCACTGTTTGCACCTTTGCTGGAATATGAGGTAACTATATTTAAACACTTTCTTATGTCTAAATTGACTAAATTATAAATACCTCCCTGGCATGCAATATTAGTGATATGAGATGGAAGTCCTCCATGACGTAAATGATGACCTTAACACGCTTCTAGGCAAGGTTAAGGGAAATATCATTACTGAGTTGAGCTACTCAGAGAGGAGCATGGATGACCTGTCACGCCTTCTGAAGATCAACAAGAACGCGGTCAAGGAGCACATGGAAACCCTGGAGCTCAAGGGCTATGTGAGGTCTTTCTTCCGGGGCGGTGGCGCAGGACGGCCAAGGAAGTTCTACGAACTTATAGAGAAAGGCATGAACCTGCTTCCCAAGAAATACGTTTCCTTTGCAACCATGCTTGTTGAAGAGATTGAAAGCGAGTTTGGAAGGAACAAGGTAAATGAAATACTGGGCAAAGTTGCTGACAAGATCGTGACTGAGTCTGGATGGACCAAAGTCGATGGCGGCGTGAAACTTTCCCGAGAAGACAAGATATCAAAACTCAATGACTTTGTGTCAACACTGAACAAGCTTGGTTATTATGCAAGGCTCGAAGTCACCGATGATGTTGTAAGGATAATCAGGCACAACTGCATTTTCTATGAGCTTGCCAAAAACAACAGCAAGATCATCTGCAGCAGCCTTGGCTCGGAGATCATCAAGAACTCCATCAACCAGAAATTTGACATAAAGGAAAGGTTCTCTGACGGAAACAACAAGTGCGTAGTTGAAGTTAATATAGAGTAGATTTCCCACTTTATCTGATATTCTTTGCCGACAACTTGAGCAATTTGCTTGCCTGTTCGATCTCACCTGTATCGACAAGGTGTTCAGCAAGGTAAAGGAACTCTATTTTCTGGTAGAATCTGACTCTGTCCCCCAATCCAGGATCATCTATGTCAAGGGCCATGGCATCCAGCAACCTTTCAGTGCCCTCGGATCCAAAGTCCAGCCCAAGTGCGGCAATATCAAGGGCCATGTCCCCAACAAAGGCGTCCTCCCAGTCTATTATGCCCACTATTCTATCCTTTGAAGAATTGATTATGACATTCCCGCGAAACATGTCCGCATGCACGAGATTGATGGAGCTCTCAGGGATACCATGCATTGCCGACTCCAGGAGATTACGGATCTCCCTGAACTGATTCTTTTCAGCATACGGGGAAAGCCTGGCTTCGAAATTACCCACAACTTTTCTCTGCCTGTCAATCCAGTTTTCCGAAGTGTAAACAGGCAATCCGACATCCTTAAGGCATTCGGCATTGAATGTTCTCAGCTTGTGAAGAACTCTGACCATATCCTTCAGAAGCTGAGGCTTGAGCTCCGGCGCCGTGTCCAGCCTGTCTCCGGGGATGAGGCTGTAACCTGCAAAAAAATGGCTCCCCTTAGAAATGTAGCTATATTGGGGAACACGAACGGGAAAATCCTTAAATTTCCACAGTAGCCTTATTTCATGCCGAAGTTTCTCTTCGCCATCCTGCGCCCTTGGAAACCTGAATATGTGGTCACCATTCGCTTTCACCACCAGATTGTCCCAGCCTTCAGTAATCACTTCCAGCCCATTTATCTTATATTCCGGAAAAGAAGATGTTATCAGGTCATGAAGCTCTGATGCTGATTTGTAAGGGCCATAATCCATTTCGTTACCCTATGATCTGTTGAGTCTCCAGTCGGAAAACCGGCTTGTGAATGCCAGGACGCAGAACATCTCCACAATGAAGACCAGGGCAGGAATGGCCACGCCGGCAAAGTCATGGATCACGATCCCCTTAAGGAGGATCGCCGCCCAAGTGGTGGGCACAATATAGGCGAAATACTGTACAGGGCCAGGCAGGGCTGAAATAGAGTAGTAAATGGGCGGCACGACTCCAAAAATGATTGAGAACATCACCGATATAGGCCAGATGTCCCTCATTTCCCTGACCCTAGTAGATACCAGGAAAGAGAACATTGAAAATATCACCCAGGTTGTGATCAAGGTGCCTATTACTGACAGAATCTGAAGTATGCCAATATGTGATTCATACACGATTATGCACATGAAAATTGCAAGCCCCGGCAGCGTGAACACAATATTTCCCGTTGCCAGCCCGAACATGTAGACAAGCGGATTTATCGGAGTAGATGCTACCACCTGCTGGAACTTAAGGTCCAGTTTGTAGAACAGCAGATCAGTCTGAAGCATGGTAGAGGCGTTCACGATTGTAAAGAGGACCCCACCGATTGCCCCAATAAGGATCTTGGATGGCCCTCCGAAAAGGTATATGAAGAAGAGGAAGGAAAATGGGGTCGATATGACCGCTATAAGTGCAATGGGTCGCCTCCACAAGGGAATAAAGCCATTCAATGCAGTCAGGCTCGTAATTGTGCGGTATAGTTCCTTTATCAATTCTCATCAACCTCTATATCTTCCCCGACCAGGGAGATGAATACATCATCCAGCCCTATTGGGCCAACTTCAATCCTTTCCTTCCTGACAAAACTGTCCGAAAGGATTTTTTCCACGTTTTCCTGGTTAGTGAACAGGACAATGCCTCTTTCATCGCTGTAGACCCTGCCATACTGCTCAATTTCCTTTATGTCTGTTCTTCCTCTGAGCGCAACCCGTGTATCATATTCAAGCCCGGATCGAAGCTCATCGAGCGTGCCCTGCTTTATGAAATTGCCATGGCTCACAATGCCTATCTCGTCACTGAGAATGGCTGCCTCATCAAGGTAATGAGTGGTAAGGAGAATGGATTTTCCAGCGTTCCTGTATTTGTTTATGGCATTCCACACCCTTTTTCGCGTGATTATGTCAAGGCCTATGGTGGGCTCATCCAGAAAATAAATCTGCGTGTCAAGTGAAAGGGCCATTGCCACCATGGTGAGTTGTTTCTGCCCTCCGGAGAGGTTCACGCATTCAACCTTTGCAAAGTCATCCATGCCAAGCAGGCCAATAACACTTTCAGCCCGGTCCTTTGATTCTTCCCTGGTCTTGCCGTTCATTTTCTGGAAAAGGTAAACGTGTTCGTAAGGAGTCATGTGCGGGAATGGCCTGCTCTCCTGTGGCACTAGCGAGATCATGTGGCGGAGTTCCTTCTCATCGTTCACCACATCCTTTCCGAAAACCTTTACATATCCGTCATCAGGAGTCAGCTGAGTGGTTGACACCTTCACGAATGTGGTCTTTCCGGAGCCGTTCCTGCCCAGCAGGGAGAAGACACCCTTATCCTTGACTGAAAACGTGAAATTGTTTATGGCAGTGGTGGTCCTTCCCTTGTTCCGGTAAATTTTCTTCAATGAATTTGATTCAAGCGGTATTGGCATGATTGTGCTTCACTTCTC
>JAJZKX010000004.1 GCA_021850745.1 Thermoplasmata archaeon | reverse complement strand
TGCCGCAATAGCCCAGTACAAAATATGAGTGGAAATTATGCTAAAAGTTGGCATCATAGTTAACCCCATTGCGGGATGTGGACAGTTTTTGAACCTAAAAGGTTCTGATAGCCTCAGCCTGAAGGATTGTCCAAGATCAATCTCACTCGAGAAGGCCGTGGAATTCCTAGGGGAAACCGGGGACCTGGATATCGAATACTTCACTGTATCGGGTAAGATGGGTGAGGAAGCGTTCAGAAAAGCTGGAGTCGAGAAGTACTCAATTGTATACTCATACACAGGCGAATGCAGTTCAAAGGACACCATATGTGCCGCGAAAACGATGATGTCGAAGGGTGTTAATGTCCTTGTGTTCTTTGGGGGGGACGGGACTGCAAGGAATATAGTAGATGCTGGTTTTTCCATGCCTGTAATTGGTGTCCCCCTTGGCACAAAAATGTTTAGTTCTGTATTTGCAATTAGCATAGCAAGGGCCGTGCAGATCTTGCGTACGTTGGCCACAGGCGGGATCCCTGAATTTGGGGAAGCGGACGTTATTGACCTGAACGAAGCTGCTTATGAAAAAGGGGAGATGGGGCTTTCCAGCTATGGCAACCTGATAATACCGAAAAGCGAACTAATGATGTCGCAATCCAAAGCGGAGTATCCTGAAACCAGTGCTGAAGCCATTGCCCAGTACATAATCGACGGAATGCAGGGGAATGTCAATTACCTCATTGGCCCAGGATCAACCTGCAAGAGCATTAATTCGCTTCTTGGCCTCGACAGCAGCCTTCTTGGGTTTGATCTGGTACGGAACGGTTCACTCGTCGGAAAAGACCTAAGCGAAGAGGAAATTTTTCGCATATCAGAACAGGAAACTAGAATTATCCTTTCACCAATAGGCGGGCAGGGTTTTCTGCTGGGAAGGGGGAATAAACAGCTTTCTGCACGCATCATATCCAATGTCGGCTTCAAGAATATAATTGTAGTTGCATCAGAAGAAAAACTCAGGTACATCAGGGGGTTATACGTAGACATCTGGGACAGCGAAACAATTGAAAAACCAAAATTTATCAAAGTCCTCTTCAGCTACGGTAGGTTCAAACTTATGCCGGTGATATTTTGATTATCTGAAAAATATTCGGCAATTGATAGATTTTTGTGCCAAAATTAGCAAAATGTTTAATAAAGAAGGACATACCAGTTCAGTGAGAGAACTGGAACAGGAAGGAAAAGCATTTTCCGATCTCACAAAAATGGTGAAAAAATCACCGCACTGGAGCATTCTACTGGTGCTTACAGCAGTTGTGCTCTTTGTTGATTATTTCTTCATCAGGAGCCTATTTATAGTGATTGTGGGCGTCCTTGGTTCATACATACTGGTGATATGCTTGGACACGATATTTGTCAGGATAACAAAGACCCACTTTCCTGTAAGAAGAATCCTTTTCCTTAACTTCATGTCTTTGGGCCTCTCATCCATTTTCTTCTGGATTATCTCAATCATCCATCTGTTCCAGAGCCTGGAGGCTCTCCTGATGGTTTCAATATCTTCGGCCACACTCCTCAGGGTCCTGATATTCTACACATATTATTCAGACAAGCTTTCAAAGTTCTTCATACCTGCCCTTAACTACACATACGCAGCAATATTTGCGCTTACAATAGCTTTCAGGGATCTTGCAACGGTAATTCCGTTCATAATCTCTTCAATCATATACGTCATCGGGGGAATAATCTTCGTCAAGAGTTCCACAAAGGAATTTTCTAAGGAATACGGGGAAAGCGCAACAAAAATTATACAGATGTTCCTCAATTACAACAACAGTGAGGACAGCATTGAGGTTGGGAACAAGTTCTTCGCCCAGTTGTATGCACACAGCAGGCGCGTTCCGGTAAAGGTCATAGATGTCCTCAGGAAGGACGATTCCCGCATGGTAACAATGGTCTTTCCATATGTTCACCCGGGGCCATTCGGAACACTGGGTTCTAGTGACCTCCCACTGAGGCTCCAACACAGGCTGTCTGACCTTGGAACTGATCTGATGGTGTTCCACACTACAACCACAAACAGCAACAATTGTTCCGGAGACACCGATATCGATGAGATAGCCGCTGGTGTCAATCAATGCATTAATGGGATGGAGTACACCGACACAATTTCAAGATTTAAGAGAATAAATGTTGGAAAATATGTAATTGGCATGCAAAAATTCGGAAATTACGGTTTTGGTGCCATCATTCCAGAGAGGGAGCCATTCGATGATGTTAAGCTGAAAGAAGGGCTTGACATTATGCACCACGTTGAAAGGGGTGCCATGAAGGAGTTTGCAGTCATTGATGCGCAGAACTGCTTTGTTGAAAAGGCTCCTGAGCTTGATAACTGCGAGGGTATGGAAAAAGCATTCTCACGTGAACTCAACAGGCTGGAAACAAAATACCCGGCCCGTATGGGTTATTATAGGATTCATGAACCAATGCCAGAATTGGGGTCCATGGGAATACAGGCATTCGTTACCGAAGCAGGAGACAAGTTCCAGGCAGTAGTGCTAACAGACTCAAATAACATAACAAGGGAAGTGGTGGAACTATCCAGGAAAATGGTTGAGAATGAGATAAGCAATCTTGAAATCTACACCACCGATAACCATTACGTAAACGCGAATAACCTTGACATTAACCCGCTTGGAAGAAGCGGAAACCCAATGGAAGCTGCGGATATGATTAGGCGCACGGTGCAGATGGCCAAGAATAGTGTCACAGATGTGAAAATAGGAATGAAGAGCCATACGGTCAGGGTGAAAATGGGGGAGGAAAACACCTACCAGAGGCTCATTGACTCAGTATTCAATTCGCTCAGGATGGCTAAATATACCATACTCATAACGATCCCGTCCAGCATAATAGCCTCCATAGCCATATTCAGATTCGTACTGCCAGTCCTGTAATTAATATTCACTGCATAAAAAGTAAACAGGCAAATGGCTCAATTGTCAGATAATGTCTGACACCTTATGTAGGTAAATATGTGGTGGAACGTGTAGTTAAGGGTACATGTATGTTGTCTGCCAAGAAGATTTATATATATCCATGCGAATTTGATGTCATGGAGTTAATAGCAGATGGAAACATCATTAGATCTCTGAACCGAAGCGAATTGAGGCGCAAGGTTCTGTTCTATATGCTTTCCATTTACCCCTACAGGTCCTATCTCTCTGAGATATCACGTGCAGTGAAATCAGATCCTTCAAATGTGAAGGGCTGTCTCGAGGGCCTTGGCGTCAGATACACCGGAGAAGAATCATTAGTTGGCCTCGGACTGATATCCGTAGAGCAGACAAAGAACGGATTCAAGTACTACAAGGTTAACCAGGATTATATTGAGGACATTAAAGGCCTCAGAACCATGTTTAACCACAAAAAAGTTTTCGCAGTAGAAATCGGATAACACCTGAACGGGTGTTATCAAGGTTTTCCTTTTCTAAACTGAATTTTGTAGCTTCCCTGCAATTGGAAAGGCTTAATAGTTTAATTTAAATAGAGTGGTGGTGGACAGTACGGTAGAAACTGTAGATGAATGGGTAAAGAAGTTGAACGTCAACTCCACAAAAGATGTTCAGGTGCCCAGGATTCTTTTTGACCAGGTTGTAGGACAGGAGGAGGCCAGAGAAGTCGTCAAGAAAGCGGCTTTGCAGAAGAGACATGTTCTTCTGATTGGCGAACCTGGAACTGGAAAATCAATGCTGGCCCAGTCAATGGTAGATTTCCTGCCAAAGGATGAGCTGGAAGACATACTAGTGTTCCCTAACCCTGAAGATTCAAACAGACCAAAAGTAAAAACACTCCCGGCAGGAAAAGGAAAGGAGATTGTAAGGCAGTACCAGATCAAGGCGGAGAGAGAAAGAAAGGACCGCTCCAGGGGTGTGCTTTTCATCATAATCTCAGTAATTTTCCTTGGGATTGTTGCATCAATAGCATTTACAAACTATACAATAGCATTTCTTGCAATATTCGCTGCCTTATTCATATACATGATAATGGCCCTTAACCCCGGAATGAGGATGGAACGCGCACTGGTGCCAAAATTGCTCGTGACGCATTCTCCATCAGACAAGCCCCCGTTCATCGATTCCACTGGCGCACACTCCGGTGCCCTTTTGGGAGACGTAAGGCATGATCCATTCCAGTCAGGTGGGCTGGAAACTCCTGCACACGACAGGGTAGAGTCAGGCAACATTCACAAGGCACACAAAGGTGTTCTTTTCGTTGATGAAATGAACCTGCTGAGGCCGGAAAGTCAGCAAGCCCTCCTTACAGCAATGCAGGAGAAGAAATTTTCCATTTCGGGGCAGAGTGAAAGGAGCGCAGGCGCTATGGTCCAGACAGAACCTGTTCCTTGCGATTTTGTTCTAGTTGCTGCGGGAAACCTGGACGCAGTACAGGGAATACATCCTGCACTCAGGTCAAGGATAAGGGGATACGGATACGAGGTATACGTTAACGATACAATGGAAGACAATGATGAGAACAGGCACAAGCTCGTTCAATTCATTGCCCAGGAAATACTCAAGGACAAAAAGATCCCGCACTTCGACATCGGGGCAGTAACAGAGATCATAAAGGAAGCCCAGAAGAGATCAGGTAGAAAAGGAAAACTCACCCTGAGGCTAAGGGAGCTTGGTGGACTTATCAGGGTTGCTGGAGATATCGCCATTACTGAAAAGACAGATGTAGTTTCTGCTAGACAGGTAGTGGCTGCAAAGGCACTGAGCAAGCCGCTGGAGCAGCAGGTTGCTGACAGATCTATACAGATAAGGAAGACCTACCAGACATTCAGGAGTGAAGGTTCACAGGTTGGGATGGTTAACGGTTTAGCTGTGGTAGGTGCAAACACGGGAATGGCAGACTACACTGGAATCGTGATGCCAATAGTTGCAGAAGTTACTCCTGCACAGCACAAGGGAAATGGTGTAGTGGTAGCTACCGGCAAACTTGGAGAAATAGCAAAAGAAGCTGTCCAGAACGTGTCGGCCGTGTTCAAGAAACTCAGTGGGAAAGACATATCGGATCTTGATATCCACATCCAGTTCATTGGAACATATGAAGGTGTAGAAGGGGATTCTGCAAGCGTTTCTATTGCAACCGCCGTGATATCTGCAATTGAGAACATACCGATCGACCAGACTGTGGCCATGACCGGATCCCTTAGCGTAAGGGGTGCAGTCCTTCCAGTTGGAGGGGTTACTGCAAAGGTTGAGGCTGCAATAGAAGCTGGAATGAAGAGAGTTATCGTTCCTGCTGCCAATTATGGGGATATCGTTCTTGACCAGGCCCATGAAGGCAAGATTGACATAATTGCGGCAACAGATATCAGGGAAGTGTGGGACAATGCACTCATTGCAAGCCCTGAGAAGCAGAAGTTCCTCTCATCGGTTGCGGATTTCCTCAACTCGAAGATGTTTGGTGGCGGGAAACAGGGCACAAGGCCCGGCACAAATGTTGCCTGAAGTAAAATACTATAAACTGCTGGCGTGGGATTGCCTCTCATCAATCAGGGGCTTTCTCGGAGCCAGCCACAATGATTTTTTTTCCGTAATTGATGCGGACAAGATCATAAGCATAGAACAGGTATCAGTTGCATACGAAAGGGCAAAACGTCTCATCAGCTATTCTGAAAAGATAAAGCGCCCCGAGTCCGCATTCCTAATGCTTATTTCCGGGGAGAAGCAGATTTCGAAGGCACAGGAGGAAATCGGCATATCGAGTTCCACAAAGAACATAATGGTGGTTTACTCAAACCATGAGGATCTTCTGGAGTTCGAGAGTCTCTGCCATGGACTTCTGAAGGCAGAAAAGGTGATCCCCATTCCTGAAAGGGCGATTGAATTGGACGGAGTAGTTTTTACAAGGATGGCAAGGGTCGAAATATCCATATAACCTTTATATTTCAAGCTCCATATTACGGCGATGAAAAATTTTCTGGCGATATTCGGCCACGTTGCCATTGATGTGACAATGAATGTGGATTTCTTTCCTGCAAAAGGCTCAGTCGCAATCAACAAGTTAAAGGAAAGCTTTGGCGGTACTGCTGGGAACCTTGCAATGATCGGTGCCAGGCTGGGGTTTCCATTTCACCTTTTTTCTGCGGTATCAGGAAAATCTCACGATAAATACATCAAATTCCTCAGTGAAATAGGTGCTGACACATCCCATCTTTTCGTCGACAGCGAAGATCTGGGTCCTATCGGGTACGCGGCCTCCAACGGGGAAGACCAGATTTACTATTTCTACCAGGGGCCAATGAACGGACCCCTTGAAAGCCGGATTTCCCTTGATCCTGAAGGATACCAGTACGTGCACTTTGGAACCGGATTGCCAAATGACTATATTTCTATCAGCAGGAAGTGCACTGGCTCCAGGATAGTATTCGATCCCGGCCAGGAAATAAACTACAGGTATGATAGTGAAACCTTGGGAAAAATGCTGCAGCTGTCTTACCTGACCATACTCAACGAATCCGAATCAGCCAAGGCGGAAGATATTTTAGGGATAGGGAATGGGGAACTTTACCATCACTGCCGGGAACTCATTGTGACGAGGGGAGACAAGGGCTCCACATATTTCCATGATCGCAAAAGCCAGCATTTTCCGGCAAAAGAGGTTAAGAATCCATATGAAACCATTGGAGCAGGAGATGCATTTCGTGCCGGCATGTATTTCGCACTATGGCGGAATCTCGGAATGGAAAAAGCCATAGAGTTGGGATCTATTGTATCGGCCGAGGCTATTTCCGGTCCTTTCCAAGATTTCAGGAAAACCGGGGACCAGATGCTGAAGATCTTATCCCAATGATTTCATTAAATCATTAGTGATCCTTCTTTTATGCCACTGTATGAATTTGAAGGAAGGGTGCCTGTTCTGGACGAATCGGCATATGTTTTCCCATCGGCTGTCATTATTGGCAACGTTAGAATAGGAAAGGAAGTCTGGATTGGGCCAGGTGCAGTTGTTAGAGGAGATTACGGCGAGATAGAAGTTGGTGATTATACCGCAGTGGAAGACAATGTTGTGATCCACGCTAGGCCAGGAGAGAAGACAACAATTGGAAAACATGTAACTCTGGGGCATTTGTCTGTTATACATACTCCAACAATAAACGACTGGGCGGTCATCGGCATGAACTCAACCATTTCTGATTTTGCCAATGTTGGAACCTGGGCTGCCATAGCGGAAGGGGCTGTTGTAAGGAACAGGTTTGAGATACCGGATGGAAGTATTGCAGCAGGTGTGCCTGCTAAGGTTATTGGCGAAATAAATGATGAATACAGGAGGCTCTGGGAAGATTACAAGAACAATTACAATACTTTCTGCAGGCGTTACAGGGACAATTTGTCTCAGGTGAAAAAATAAATTAAACCTTATGCACATTTCATAAATGCATGTTGTCTCACATTCCTATTGTAGATGTAAGGGCAAGGAAAGTCATTGATTCAAGGGGAAACTTCACGGTCGAAGCGACCGTGGACCTTGAATATTCCACAGGAGTCTGCTCCTCGCCATCCGGCGCTAGCACAGGGGCAACTGAAATGCAGGCTTTTCCCAAGGGGGGGCCGGATGAGTCAATAAAGTTCTTTGAAAAGAACGTAAAGAACAGAATTCTAGGTTTCAATGCACTGGACCAGCAGGGACTGGATGCCATACTAAGAGAACTTGACGGCTCGGAATACCTTTCAAACCTTGGGGGGAACATGGCAACCGCAATTTCGGTTGCAAACGCAAAGGCAGTATCACAGGCCCTGGACATTCCACTTTACAAGTATGTAGGAGGAATGTTTTCAAGGAGCCTGCCCAGACCAATGGGAAACGTAATTGGCGGTGGCCGGCACTCCAGAAACGGAACTACAATACAGGAGTTCCTTGTTTCGACCCAGGGAAAGACTTTCATGGAATCTGCATTCGTGAATACCAGGGTCCACAGAAGAATTGGCGAGCTGCTGTCTGACAAGCTGAAGGGAGTGAGCGTCGGGGTTGGCGACGAAAGGGCATGGACAGCCAGCATAGACGACCTAGAGGCGGTGGAAATTATAAAACAGGCAGTAAAGGAAATGTCCAGTGAACACAAGGTGAAGATACTGCTTGGCGTGGACTTTGCGGCGACGGAATATTTCAAGGATGGAAAGTACCACTACAAGAAGGAGGTTAAAACTCGTGACCAGCAGATTGATTTTGCAGCATCCTTTTCCAATGAGCTTGGCTTTTATTTCAATGAAGACCCGATGGAAGATACCGACTATGAGGGATTTGCCGAGGTCACAAGAAAAGTCGGCAAGAATGGTGTAGTTGTTGGGGATGATCTATACACAACAAACCCCCAGAGGCTCAGGAAAGGAATAGAACTCAAGTCCACAAGCGGGATACTCATCAAGGTGAACCAGATAGGCACCCTTTCGAGTACCGTTGAGGCTGTTAAAATGGCCACTGAGGCCGGAATGAGCAGGACGGTTTCGCATAGGAGCGGAGAGACAACCGACGATTTCATTGCACACCTTTCTGTTGCGTTCGGCGCTGAGTTCATCAAGACCGGAACTATTGGCGGGGAGAGATTGGCCAAACTCAATGAACTCATCAGGATAGAGGAAGATTTCCTTTAGGCAACCTTCAATGCTGAACCTGGTTGGCCTTGGACTGAGGGGTATCAAAAGCCTTACGCTGGAACAGTTTGAGGTTCTGAAGCTTTCAGACCTTGTATATTTTGAAACATATACTTCAATATCTCCACAGGGTACAATTAGGGAGCTGGAGGGCCTCCTGGGCAGGGAAGTTATTCCCGCTGACAGGGAATTTGTGGAAAGCCAAGAGGAAATTATCCGCCTTTCCGCTTACCAGAAGGTTTCAGTAATAGTCACGGGTGATCCGCTTTCCGCGACGACCCACAACCAGCTGCGCGCTGACGCCCTTGATGCAGGGATAGAAGTGGCCATTTTTGAAAATGCTTCCATTATATCAGTGATCCCAGGGAAGATCGGTCTATTTCCCTACAGGATGGGGCCGCCTGTTTCAGTGCCATTCCCTCAGGATAATTTCCTGCCCAAAAGTGTCGCAGAAAAAATTGCAGCCAACCTTTCACTGAACCAGCATACCATTCTTCTCCTTGACCTTAAAGATGGCAGGACCATGTTCCCGCACGAAGCCCTCGAGACCATACTTCAGATGGAAGAGCGTTATGGCTTTGATTTCCTCAATGATCAAAGCAAAGTCTTCTCGCTGTCACGGGTATCCCAGGAAGGGGAGAGGCTTATTTATGACTCAGTTTCTAATATCATCCTTGCCCGTTTCGCAGAATTTCCAGCCGCTGTGGTGATCCCTGCAGCTTTAAACCACAATGAGGCTGCTTTTGCTGAAAAATTCACAAAAAAATGCAGTTATTTCAGGTAGGTTTCAACTACCTGCATAACATATGTGAGAGGTATGTTGTATCTCCTGGCGACGTATTCCGGATCCAGGTAGTCGCAGTAGTCAAGGAGTATATTCCTGGTCATTTCGTCCGGCGAAATTCTGTTTATATAGTAATGCAGCTTTCCAAGAAGGCCATCCTTTTTCTGGATAAGCTCAAGGCGCCTTTCCATCATGTCGTTGAGTTCATTCTCTGTTTTGCTTAAGTTCGCCATTAGTTCTTTTGGCGCAATTGCAGTTTCATCCCCTTCTCCAGGTTCTTTCTCCGGAATGTCATAACGTTTTACTTCAATGAAGTTCCTGGAATAGTCTGCAACCAGTGTCGAAAAGCCAGTGGGCTTGTAAATTTTCCTGGGGGCTCCAGAACTGCTTGGTATTATACCTGCAGAAAGAATGAGGTTGGCCTTTTCCAGCAAGTCAAGCTGCTTGTTGATGGCCTGCTGAGACACCCCTATCCATCTGCTGATCTGTAAGGCATAGGATTGGTCGAGGATCAAGCCTCTCAGAATTTCTCGTCGTGTGTTGTTCTCAATGGCCGAAATCAAAGAAAGGATGTCCTCGTCAATCATTTTCGCGCCTCAGTCTATGGAGATATTTCTGCCACCCGGGATCTCTTTTCTTGCACGTTCCACTGAAACATCCAGTATTCCATTGAGGAACTTTGCACTCGCGGTGTCAGGTTTCAGTTCATAGCTGAAGTCAAAGCTCTTGTAGTACTTCCTTGGCCCTTCCTTTACCTCCATTGTCACATTGTACTCTGAAACATTGAGCTGGATGTTCTCCTTGGAAATACCGGGCAGTTCGTATGTAATGAAGATTTTGTCCTTGTCTTCAGTGAGGTCTGTTATTGGTTCTCTGACGTCCTTGTCCAGTAGTTTTGGTTCCTTCCCAAACATCCTTCCCTGGGGAACATTGCCGAATTCCTCAAAGACTGGCTTCCCATCCTGCCCTATCTTGTAAGAAAATCCGTAAACATATGGCCCGAAGGTCTGTACGTCAGATTCCTTAAGCATCCGGTCCCACATCTTCATCATCCTGTCATTGAACCTGTCAAAGTCGAAACCGAAGTTCTCAAAGAACTCCTCGAACTCATCTCTCCAGTCGTCGTCTTTTCTTCTCCTGTATGGCATGTTTACATCCTCCTGTTGTCAACCATTAGTTGACAACTAATGATTAATTCAAATTATTTAAAGATTGCCCTTGTGGAGATACTGGAACTTATCCACGGATTAAAACTCAAGAAAAAAGGTACTCACACTTTTATCTAAAGGGAATGGCGTAATTGTTAGTGTACGCCCTTTTAAAAGTTGAGGCATTTTTATA
The DNA here is from genome assembly GCA_021850745.1 of Thermoplasmata archaeon. The sequence goes on along the minus strand of JAJZKX010000004.1, from coordinate 12,110 downwards.
TAGGGTTTATGTTGGAAACCATCAAGGAAGATATCATAATTATGGGTGGAGGAATGGCTGGGCTAAGGGCAGCCATTTCGGCAGCGGAGAAGGACAATTCAATTTCAGTTGGGCTTGTATCTAAGCTTTACCCTCTAAGGTCCCACTCCGTGTCCGCAGAAGGGGGAACCAGTGCAGTTCTTGATCCCAGGGACAATCTTGACCTCCACGCTTTTGATACCATAAAGGGAAGCGACTATCTGGCCGACCAGGATGCAGTGGAGGAGTTTGTGCGGATAGTTCCAGAGCAGATTTATACTACTGACCGCTGGGGGTGCCCGTGGTCCAGGAACTCTGACGGAACCATTTCACAGAGGGACTTTGGTGGATTGAGCTTCCCAAGGGCTACATTTGCAGCGGACAAGACAGGGTTCCATGTTATGCAGACCCTTTTCAGCAGGTGCCAGATGTATGACAGGATACACTTTTACAATGAGTATTTTGTAACTTCCGCAATTATAGGCCAGAACAGGTTCAACGGCCTTACTGCCATCAACCTCAAGACAGGGGAGTTTGTTGTTTTCCAGGGAAAGGCGCTCATCTTTGCAGCGGGTGGGGCCGGCCGCCTTTACCAGTTCAGCACATATGCGAGCTCAGTTACCGGTGACGGCAATGCGATTGCATACAGGGCAGGCCTTTCACTGAAGGACATGGAATTCATGCAGTTCCATCCCACTGGCCTGGTCCCGTCCGGAATCCTTATTACAGAGGCAGCCAGGGCTGAAGGGGGGTATCTCAGGAACTCTGAAGGCAAACGGTTCATGGAAAAGTATGCTCCAACAAAGTTGGAGGAAGCTCCCCGTGACATCGTTTCTCGGGCGATGATGTGGGAAATACTTGGCGGCCGGGGGATAATCGATGAACATGGGGAGACACCCCACATACATCTTGACCTCACACACATTGCTGAAAAACTGGAGGAAAGATTGCCCATGATCACTGACATAGCCAAGAAATTCAATCATATCGATCCAGCTGTGGAACCAATCCCAGTAAGGCCTGCCACTCATTACACAATGGGCGGCATTGATGTGAGGATATCTACTGAGACACAGGTTCCAGGCATATTCGGGGCCGGAGAGAATGTCGCCATAAGCATACATGGGGCAAACCGGTTGGGTTCAAACTCTACAAACGAATGCCTTGCATTTGGAAACGTCGTGGGCATCAAGGCAGCAGAATGGGCTTCAGCGCACACTATCCCTGACCTCGATACAACAAGGGTTATGATGGAGGAAAAACGGATCTGGGAAGGAATCCTGAAAAACGGGGGAGGAGAAAACGTTGCCAGGATCAGGGAGGATCTCAGGACCGGAATGGACCAGAATGTAGGTGTGTTGCGCACTGAGAGTGAGCTTGAAAAACAGGCCAAAAACATCATCTCACTGAAGGGGAGATTCTCAAATATTTCTGTGGAGGACAAGTCCAGAGTTTTCAACCTTCAACTGCAGGAAACACTCGAACTCGGATTCATGCTTGACCTTGCAGAAATTATTACACTGGGTGCTTTAATGAGGAGGGAAAGCAGGGGGGCACACTACAGGAACGACTATCCAAAGAGAGATGATGTGAATTTCCTGAAACATACCGTTGTTAACTTTACAAAGGACGGGCCGGCATTTCATTACACCGACGTAGCAATCACCAAATGGAAGCCTGCCCCAAGGGTTTACTGAAGTGATTCTATGGATTCTGAAAATTATGTATTTTTGGTAAAAAGGGGAGATGAAAAGGGCAATTCACGATTTGACAGGTTCAACGTTCCAAAGAAAAAAATTTCTACTGTGCTGGAAGGCCTTGTATACATAAGCGAGAACCTCGACGGTACGCTTTCTTTTCGCCATTCCTGCAGGATGGAAATATGCGGAAGCTGTTCAATGCAGATAAACGGGAAGCCAAGGATGGCATGCTCAACCATTGCCGAATCACTGGGCTCGAACACTATACGGGTGTCACCATTGCCTCATTATCAAGTGATCAAGGACCTTGTTGTCGACATTGATCCTTTCTTCGAGAAATACAGGAAGGTGAAGCCATACATCATCAGGAAAGATGATAAATCACCTGGGGTAGAGCTTTTGCAGACTCCAGAACAGTTCAAGATCTATGAACAATATTCCATGTGCATAAAGTGTGGGCTTTGCCTTGCGGCCTGCCCTATATCGGGCTCTGATGATGATTACCTTGGTCCGGCAGCTCTGGCCGCAGCCCTGAGATTCAACCTTGACAGTAGGGACGAGGGAACTCCAATACGCCTTGAAATAACGGGCGGGGAAAGTGGCACATCAAGATGCCATTATGCCGGGGAATGCACTGAAGTATGTCCCAAGGATGTGGATCCTTCACGGGCTATACAGTTACTCAGAAGAACAGGAATATCCCACGAACTGAAGAATGCCTTCAGGAGGGGAAAGCATGCTGGAAAGCGATAACGGAACACTCGGCTGGCTGAATTTCTTCCACAAGGGCATTGGGTATTTCGCTTACACAATGCACAGGATTTCTGGAATTGTAATCCTGCTGTACCTATACCTCCATTTCTTTGTGCTTTCCAACCTTCTTAGGGGCGGTGTCGCGTTCAACGACCTGATCACCTCATTCACATATGGTCCGTATGACATCTTCATTGTCATGGACATACTTCTCTCACTGGTCATCTTTTACCATGGGGCGAATGGCGTTAGGCTGATGCTCAATGAGGCAGGGTATGGCCTCAAACACCACAAACTCATGTTTTTCATCCTTGAGTCAGGTGCAATGATCCTGATGCTTCTGTTTCTCTACTATGCTTGGCAGGTTCTGTTGTCAGGAGGCGGTGTTTAATGGCAAACCTTGAAGCGCTTGATAAAGAGGCGGAAAAGAAAAGGACGAGGCCCATTGGATCAATACAGTGGCTGTTCCAGGCGGCCAGTGGTGCTTTCATAATATTCTTTCTCGGTGTACATCTCTACGTGGCACATATAAACGGAGGAAGCCCAATTGAACTGTTTGATACGGTGGTAGGAAATCTGAGAGATCCATGGTGGCTCGCATTCTTCCTGATCTTTCTGTGGGTTGTGACATACCATGGATTAAATGGGCTTAAAGGGATAATATACGAGACTGGCATCTCTGCAAAGGCAAGAAAATTTGTTTCATGGGCTATCTTCGCAGTATTTGTCGTCTCTGTTATATATGGGACAATCCTCTCTCTGGTGGTGGCACAAATGGCCATCCCATGATTTTATTTTTATGGATCCGCAGGAAACCATTCATTTCATTGATAGTGGATCGATAAGTTAAGTAGGGGTGTTTAACACACTCTGAAAATATGCCTAAGCACTTAGGGTTAAAAAAATGGCTAACCTAATATATGATTAAAACTTTTATTAAAGTCGGACGCATCAACACTCCAAGCTAGCTATAATTAAGTGATTCTCATGGCTGAGCAATATATAAAAACTGAATCGGATGTTCTTATCATCGGAGCAGGCGGGGCCGGCATGAGGGCAGCTCTTGCTGCTTCTGACGCTGGCCTCAGGGTAACTGTTGTTTCAAAGTCATTGCTGGGCAAAGCCCATACTGTGATGGCCGAAGGAGGAATGGCAGCCGCCCTGGGCAACGTGGACCCCCAAGATAACTGGCAGGTACATTTCGGTGATATCGTAGAAGAAGGAGTATACATTGGTAACTGGAGAATGGCTGAAATCCTGGCCAAGGAAGCCCCCCAGAGAGTGCATGAACTGGAGAAGTTCGGGGCGCTCTTTGACCGGACCCCCGATGGAAGGATCCTTCAGAGGGCGTTTGGAGGACACTCCTACAGGAGACTTTGCCATGTGGGAGACAGAACTGGCCTGGAAATCATCAGGACACTTCAGGACCAGATTATTCACAGGGAAAATGTCACAATTTTTGATGAAATGTACATAACCAACCTTCTCAAGAACAATAGCCGCGTGATTGGTGCTGTGGGACTGAAAATGGACAAGGGAGAATTCCACCTCTTCAGGGCCAAAGCCGTAATACTTGCAACTGGTGGTTGCGGCAGGGTATTCAAGATCACTTCAAACTCCTGGGAGTCCACAGGCGATGGCCTCGGTTTGGCGTTCAGGGCAGGAGCAACCCTTCAGGACATGGAGATGATCCAGTTCCATCCAACAGGAATGGTTTATCCCCCGGGAGTCAGGGGACTTCTGGTAACAGAAGGGGTCAGAGGCGAGGGGGGCATCCTTTACAACAAGGATAAGGAAAGGTATATGCTGAGATACTCCCCGCAGAAGAAGGAACTTGATGCAAGAGACGTCGTGGCAAGGGCAAATTACGCTGAAATCCAGGCCGGTAGAGGCACTGAACATGGCGGGGTGTACCTTGACATTTCTTACAAGGGCGCCGAGTTCGTCAAGCAGAAGCTTCCAAGCATGTATATGCAGTTCATGGAGTTTGCTGGTGTCGACATAACAAAGGAAATGATGGAAGTTGCCCCAACCGTGCATTACCAGATGGGCGGCATACGGGTAGAACCTGACACAGGTGCTTCTACCGTTGAGGGCCTCTTTGCAGCAGGCGAAGTTGCCTGCGGATTGCACGGAGCAAACAGGCTTGGAGGGAACTCAATGAGCGACATAATGGTTTTTGGAAAGAAAGTGGGCGAAGGGGCTTCTGAGTTCGTCAAGAAAGTTGAGTTGGTTGAAGTGGATGATTCTGATGTCAACCGGGAAATAGAAAGGGTTCTGGGCTTTCTCAGGCCAGAAGGCACAAATGCCTATGACCTGATCGACGAACTCACGACGGCGATGTCAGATAATGTGGGCATCGTCAGGGATGCAGAACACCTTGAATTGGCCCTGGAAATAATCCAGAAACTTAAGGAAAGGTACCCTTCGGTTGCTGCACCAGGAGGAAAGAGGTACAACCATGGCCTTCTTGCGGCGCTTGAATTAGGAAACATGCTGGTTGCCACAGAAGCAATTGTGAAATCTGCAATTATGAGGCCAGAGAGCAGGGGCGCACACACTAGAAAGGATTTCCCCAAGAAGAACAAGGAATGGCTCAAGAACATAACATGCACCGACAACAACGGGGAAATGAAGTTTGACACATTGCCGGTTCCAGAGCTTCCAGAAGAGTTTAAGCCGTATGTGAAACCGGAGGTATACTGATGGATGAAAAGATAACCTTGAATATTTACAGGCAGGACCCATCCGTTGAGGAAAAGGGGCATTACCAGAAATTTGAAGTTCCGCTGGTCGATGGAATGGTAGTCCTGGATGCAGTCAGGTACGTGCAGGAGAAGCTCGACACGACGCTGGCAATCAGATGGAACTGCAAGGCTGCCAAGTGCGGTTCGTGTGCAGCTGAGATAAACGGGATGCCAAAGCTGATGTGCAAAACGAGAGTCGACAAAGTTGGGCACAACATAACTGTGTCTCCAATGGGGGCATATCCCCTTATCAGGGACCTCGTAACTGATGTAACTGAAAACTGGGATATCCTGAGGCAGATCCCCAAATTCACTCCAAGGGAGGATCTTGAATTCCCCTGGAAAATGCACCAGGAAGACATAGAGAGATCGAAGGAGTTCAAGAAGTGCATACAGTGCTTCCTGTGCCAGGATGTCTGCCATGTGGTCAGGGAACATTCAACCCCCTATTTCGGGCCAGCACACATCGTGAAAGCCGCTTCGCTTGATATGCACCCCATAGACTCTGTGGACCGGTCCACTTTCCTGAACAAGGTTGGCGGGCTTGGCTTCTGCAATATCACAAAATGCTGCCAGGATGTCTGCCCAGAGCACATACACATCACAGACAATGCAATCATACAGGAAAAGGAGAGGGCAGTTGATATGACATATGATCCAATTGCAAGGCTGATAAAGAGAAAGAGAACTAAGGAAACAAGGGTGGTCTGAAATGATAGGGAACCAGAATCAGGCAAGGCAGAAATCCAACAGATCGATGACTAGGCTTATCCCTAAGGAATTCCTTGAACCAAATTGGAGGCTGTGGTCTTTTATCCTCCTCCTTGTAGTAGGAATATTCCTCATGGTAACATACCCTGTCTATTACAGCAAGAGCACCGGCCTTACAGACCCATTCTATTCGCCAACAGTGGCTGTATTGCCATTCGTTGGCCTGTTCAGGTTGACCTGCTATGCTTACAGGAAAGATTACCACAGGCACGTCTTCAACCACCCGAGAAATTGTGAAATAGGGTTCAGGGGAGAGTTCAAGGGAAGGGAATACACTGGTGAAACGAGATTCTTCAGGCTGGAAAACCTCCACAGATACTTCATGTACTTTGCAGTTGCAATACTCCCATTCTTCTACTACGACCTGTATCTCTCAATGACGTACCAGCCCGGATTCACACTTACGCTTGGCGGAATCCTGCTCATAGTTAACACCGCATTTGTTACAATTTACACATTCTCCTGCCATGCCATCAGGCACCTAGTCGGGGGCAATGTGGACTGTTTCAGTTGCCAGCACAACACAAGGAAGAGACTCTTCAGCGGGCAGACAAAAATCAATGCCCATCACGAGACATTTGCTTGGCTCAGCCTTACAATGTTCTTCCTGGTGGACCTGTTCATAAGGGCCACAGTGGCCGGAGTGATACCGAACATAGTGCTTCTGCACTGAGGTGTTTAAAATGGCAAGAAATCTAAGTAGTGTAAGATATCCGCTTTTCTTTCTGGGTCTGTTCATAATTGAAATTGGTGGGCTTCTCTACCATTTCATGAACGCCCCACTGAATGAACTTGTTGCCTTTGCAGCCGTGGGATTCATCGTCTATTTTCTGTCACTTGCAGTCCCATGGTCTACAAAGAAACACTAAATTTTTTTAAGAAAAATTAATTTTTGATAACCTTTCTTTTCTTAAGTTTTGTGTAAACCCATCCTATAACGAGGAGAACAAGTGCTGCAATAGCCACATCAGTGAACTTGTTGAAGGCACTGATTATCTGCGCCCAGTGAGGCCCTAGAATAAAGCCAAAGTAAATCAGGACTGAATCCCAAATCAGTGCACCTACCAAAGTAAGGGCCAGGAAGTGTGCCCGGTTCATTTTTGCTATTCCAGCTGGAATCGAAATAAACGTCCTGAATACCGGTACAAGCCTTGTCAGGAAAACAGAAGGAGTTCCATATTTCTCAAACCACAGCTGGGTCTTGTCTATGGAACTCTTGTCAAGCATTACGTATCTTCCATATCTGAGGATGAGGGGAATTCCGCCGTAGTCTCCAAGCATGTATGCAAGATAGGCCCCGACCATGTTGCCTACGCTGCCTGCCAGAAGAAGGATTACGAATGCAGGGATTCCGATCTCTGAAGGCAGGGCCCCACTGTAGGCCAGATATCCGCCAAAAGCCATAACCACTTCCGATGGGATTGGAAGAAGCAGCCCTTCAAGGAGCATCAGAAAGAATATGCCGGGATAGCCCAAGGTCGTTATAATGGAAATGATGTCATTAGACACCAAGGTGGCTAGTGCAAGATTAAACACCTGCACTGATCCTGTTCCTTTATATATAAGGTTCGTCAGTCGTTACCGGGCATCTTCGCATAGAATTCACCAAGCATTGCCCTTGTTTCATCTTCCGGCAACTCAAATTTCCTTTTCTTCAGGTGACTTTCGAGAAGCATTAGTTCAGCCAACTCATCAGGATAACCCTGTGCATATACTACTTCTTTTATCTGAGAATTCATGATCATTTTTGAGCACACAATGCATGGATGGGTGGTGATGTAGATGGTGGCTCCACTTATGCTCACTCCGTGCACTGCCGCCTGGATTATGGCGTTCTGTTCTGCGTGGAGCCCCCTGCACAGTTCATGCCTTTCACCAGACGGGACATTCAGGTCATCCCTTATGCAGCCCACAACATCGCAGTGTACTGTTCCTGATGGGGGTCCATTGTATCCGGTGGCAAGGATGTTCTTGTCTTTGACAATAACCGCTCCGACTTTTCTTCGAGTGCAATTAGCCCTGGAGGCGGCAAGGAATGCCATCCTCATGAAATACTGGTCCCAGGTGGGCCTAGCAACTGCCATTGAATGCTAAACTTTAGCTGGATTAATAAGATTTTGTGAATCAGAACTGTATTCCAGGAAGAACAGAATTGAACCAGTTGTGGCAGTTTTATTCTGAATCTATGGAATTTTTAGGGATACATTACTTGAATCACCACTAGATTATTATTCTGATGGGGCAAGGCTTAGGATCTGCTGAGGCTTCTACAGATAAGCTGGAAGAAATTATTTCAAAGCTGCGCTCCGACATCAATGGCGGACTGGATAGCAGCGAAGCCGAATCCAGGCTCAGGACCCACGGGAAGAATGAAATTAAGCTTGAGAGAGAAACAGGATTTCTGGGGGTTTTCCTAAAGGAACTAAGGGAGCCCATGATCCTGCTTCTGGTTATCATCGCCATATTATATTCAATTCTGGGAGACCCGAGGGATTCCATAACAATAGTGGTTGTCGTGCTCCTAGTTGTGGGAATTGAGACTTATAATTTGAACAAGGCAAGAGTTTCAATAGATGCCCTCAAAGATATGAGAATGCCATTAGCCAAGGTAATCAGGGATGGCAAGCCTAAAGAGATAAAGACTGCTAATGTCGTTCCCGGTGATATTATTCTTCTTTCATCCGGTGATATTGTTCCTTCAGACGGCAGGCTACTGGAATCTCATACCTTGAAGGTAGACGAATCCTCGCTGACTGGTGAGTCTTACTATGTTCTCAAGGGCGCAGATTTCTTGCCTGCTACTGGTGAGCTGGTGGACCTTACAAACATGGTATTCTCGGGAACCATGGTAGTCCAGGGGTCTGGCAAGCTCGTTGTAACATCAACAGGCAAGAATACAGAGCTTGGCAAGGTAGCGAGGCTGACCGAGGAAGGCGAGAAGAAAAAGACACCGCTCCAGTCTTCTCTGTCTAGGCTGATAATGGTGCTTGCTTCAATGGCAGTCCTATTCAGCGTGGTGGTCCCGCTTATAGGGTACTTAGAGGGAGAACCATTCGGCGATATGCTTCTTACCGGGCTTTCTATGGCCTTTGCAACAGTGCCTGAGGAATTGCCAGTTATTATCTCAATTACCCTTGCCATAGGGGCATACGCACTTTCAAAACAGAATGCGGTGGTCAAGGATCTCAAGGCGGCTGAAACCTTGGGGAGCGTTACAGTCATTGCAACAGACAAAACTGGCACGCTTACTGAAAACAGGATGTCAGTATCCGGAGTTTATCCATGGCCAATGAACGAAGCCAATGGGTTGGGCGAAACTTTTATGGCCAAAGCTGCGGTACTTGCAACGGGGACTCTCAACCTTGGAAACAGCGAACTTTCAGGCCGCCATGATCCAATGGAAGTAGCGGTCTACAACCATTTCATCTCAACTTTTCCTGAACTGAGGGATCTGTGGACCAGGTACAGGCTTATTGACGAATTCGGCTTTGACAATAATTTAAAACTCTCTTCATACACTTACATTGATAACGAGAAAAGGACATTCCTGTTTTCAAGTGGTGCGCCCGAGGCAATTATCAGGAGGGCAACTATCTCAGGGACCCAGGGTCCCTCCAGCAACTACCAATCAGGTGATTTGATAAGAGAAGCTCTTCAGGAAGTGGAGGACATCTCATCAAAGGGAGAGCGAGTAATAGCTCTGGCCTACAGGGAATTAGGCAGTTCAAGTGCAGACAGAAGTGAAGTGGAAAATAATCTGGTCTTCCTAGGTCTCATCAGCTTCATTGATCCACCAAGGAAAGAAGTCAGGCAGTCAATATTGGCCTGCCAGAACGCCGGTATAAGGGTAATAATGCTAACTGGCGATCATCCTAAGACTGCAAATGCGATTGCTAATCAGGTTGGAATAAATTCCAATGCCCGAGTTCTCACCGGAAGTGATCTTTCCAATATGGATGATTCCACACTGTCAGCGGAACTGGATCACGTTTCCATTTTTGCCAGGATAACTTCAGAGGACAAGTTCAGGCTGGTCAGGCTCCTTCAGGAGAAGGGTGAGGCCGTTGCAGTCACTGGGGATGGCGTGAATGATTCCCCCGCCCTCAAAAGGGCAGAAATCGGGATATCAATGGGAATCAGGGGGACTGAAGTTGCCAGGGAAGCCTCTGACATGATCCTGCTTGACGATGATTTCTCCACCATTGTTGAAGCTGTCCACGAAGGCAGATCTATCCTCTACACACTGAAAAAGAGCATAAAATACGAAATCAGCATTAAATTGTCACTGGTCATGATACTTCTGGTCCCCATAATTGTGTCAATACCGTTTCCATTTTCGCCCGTACAGATAATCATAATGGAACTTCTCCTTGATGTGGCAGCCCTGGGAGGATTCCTCTATGAAAGGGAAGAATCTGGAATTATGGCACTTTCTGGGAAAAATATGAAATCCTCTTTCCTGAATGCCAGGTTCATCCTTTACGTTCTCATATCATCTATAGCAATTTCTGGGGCGGTTTCGGGAATATACGGGTATATACTTTACACTTCTGCCAATCTTGAGCGGGCCCAGACTGCTGCATTTGCTGCATGGGTAATAGCACAGCTGTTCCTGGCCCATAATCTCAGGACTGATATGGAACCTGTGTTGTTGAAGGGGTTTTTCTCCAACAGGGTTATACTGGCCTGGGGCATCCTCGTTTTCCTTACACTATTCATAATCACCATATTCCCTTCCCTTCAGTCGCTACTCCATACCGCAGACCTTACAGCTTTTGACTGGGCACTGGTAATCCTAGGGACGGCGGCTGCCACTTTCTGGATGGAAGCGGTTAAACTGGTGCAGTATTATTCAAAGAGAGGCCGGGTATGGAGAGCCTGAGATTTACTTCAGGTTCTTGATGGGTTTTCGTGATTTCTTGAGAATGTCTAGAACCACATCATTCTCTACCTGCCGGAAGTCCCTGTAAAATTCTCCAACTGCCTCCATATATGTGACTATGTCGGGACAAACCACATCATCTACCAAATTCCTCAGGCCATCAAGCACGGACTTCTGTCCTGCCGGAACTGCAACTACTATCTTCTTCTGCCCTCCTTTTCTAAAAAATTCTATTGCAGCCCTCATTGTTGCCCCTGTGGCAATTCCGTCATCCACAATTATTGCAGTTGCATTTCTGTCTATTAGAATATCCCGGTTGGGCCTGAGAAGATGTTGCAACTCCTCAATCTGCTCCTTTCTCTTCTTTACTGTTGCTTTAAGATCATTCACATGCAGTTGGAGTTGTGCAAGGATTTCCCTGTTATAATATATGGTGGGCTCCTTTCCCTCAGTTATGGCTCCAAGGGCCAGTTCTTCCTGGTATGGTGCTCCCAGCTTCTTGACAATAAATGCTTCTAGGGGGGCGTCCAGGAAATTCGCAATCTCCAGTGCAACCGGCACACCTCCCCTTGTCAGGCCATATACGATCACGTTCTCCCCAATATATTCTTGGAGAAGCAGAGAAAGCTTTTGGCCGGCATCTTTTCTGTCTTTATACATCTACGATGATGAAAAGGCAATTCTGTTATATGTACAGAATGTTTAATCTTTCAGGAACCAGCTTTCCGCCAATCGAAGTGGCTTGATGATGAAACAGGTTCTTTTTGTTCTCTTTTTCTATGCATTTTAAGGAAAAACAGCTCGTATCAAAAGGCAGTCCAGATCTATCCGTAGGCCTTGGCCTTAGTGCGAATACAAGAGGATATGACAGAATTCTATAGGTGCAGGATATTGAACAAATACTTATTGAAAATTTGTAATATTGGTATGGAAGCACAGGGGAAACTATCCTTGAACGAAGGGAAATGAATTGTGTTATGGGCCCGACCGGATTTGAACCGGTGACCACCGCCTTGTAAGGGCGGTATCATAACCACTAGACTACGAGCCCTGCCGCTGGCAGGTTCACATATTCTCTAGGCATATATTATTTTCATGCATCTATGTTTTATGGTCCTTCACACTTTTGTGTGGGTTCATGGATAAAGTTCCAGATTTCCGCATTTGAAGTATATCGCTGTCCTCAGATAGCTTCTGTTCCTGAATCCATACGCCATCTTTTCTATCAGAGAAATCTTG